>DATMAN010000052.1 GCA_035560005.1 Burkholderiales bacterium
CAATGCCGCGGCAGGCGTAGCTCGTGTTGATCATTTCGTCCGGCCCCCGTAGTTCGGATGCTACACGGGCGCGCACCACGCGACGCGCCCGCCGGCGGCAGGGTTTGCGCCGGCGCCCGCGACGGCGTTTAATGAGGCGCAAGAGGCGCCGGAGGGGCCGGCGTCAGAGAACCGAGCACCCCGGCAGCGGGGGTTATTTCTTGTGGGGAGAGCATCATGAGCAGCATGAACGACGCGCCAGGTCTGCGCATCCCGTGCAGTAGCTACGCCGAAGTGGAGTACGAATTCGAGCCAGCCACCGGCACCGTCTGGGGCTATATGCGGCAGCGGGGCACACCCTGCTTCAATCTCGGCCTGCTGAAGGACATCCGCGATTTCGGCAATGCGCTTGCCGCGCGCGGGGGCACCTTGGAGTGCGGCGGTGTGCGTCACAAGGTGAATTACTACGTGGCCGGCTCACGCGTGCCGGGTGTGTTCAACCTCGGCGGCGATCTCGCATTGTTCCTGCTGCTGATCCGTTCGCGCGACCGCGATGCTCTTGCGCATTACGCCCGCCTGTGCATAGACAATATTCATGCACGCGTGCAGAACTACAGTTGCCCGGATCTGACCACGATTTCGCTCGTTCAGGGTGAGGCGCTCGGCGGCGGGTTCGAAACTGCACTCGCCTCCGACGTCATCGTGGCCGAGGAGTCGGCCATGATGGGTTTGCCGGAAATTCTGTTCAACCTGTTTCCAGGCATGGGCGCCTACAGCCTGCTGGCGCGTCGCGTAGGACCTCGTCTTGCCGAGGAGATGATCCTCTCCGGACGCGTCATGCCGGCAGTGAAGCTGCATGAGATGGGAATCGTGGACGTACTCGCACGGGACGGCGAAGGCGAGACCGCAGTGCACGACTGGATCACACGGAACGCGCGCCGCCGCCGGGGGTTCCAAGCGGTGATGCAGGCGCGCAAGCAGGTGTTTCCGGTAACGCGGGCGGAACTGGACGCGGTGGCCGATACTTGGGTGGACTGTGCGCTGCGCCTGGAGGACCGAGACTTGCGCATGATGAGCAGGGTCGTGCACGCGCAGCTGGAGCGCATGGAGCGTAGAGCGGTCAAGAGTCCGGGCACCCCTGCAGTTGCCGCAGCTGGCTAGCTCTGCAGATGCGATGCAAATCCGCCTTCGGCGAAGAGCTGGCCAAACTGATGAAAGTTGACGCGGGTGGCGTTGATGATGGCGGCCTGCGCCGCCGAGTCATCGATCGTCTTCAACAGCGCGTTCAACTTCGCCATATGGTCCGCGTCCATCGTCGCGTGCGACGAGAGAAACCGGAAGCCGCGGCGCTCAAGGTCGCGCCCTGCCTCCACGCCGATCGCCCGCGCGATGGAATCGGCCACGCGGCCGCCATAGACCGAGGCGATCACCTCGAGCACATAGAGCATGCCGAGCACCGAGCACGGATGTACGCGCTCCGACGCGTAGTAGTTGAAGGCAATCATCGCCTGCACCGGCGCACTCGGCGACTCGTCTCGCACCCGGGCGACGTCGCCCCCGATCGCGGCGAGGTCCTCGAGCACCCATGCTTCGTGTCCCTTTTCCTCGTCGATGCGCTGGTAAAGCTCGTAGCGCACGGAACGAAAGCGATCGTCGCAGCGCGCGGCGGCGACCGCCATGATCGGGCAGAAGTGCCAGACGATGTGGTACAGGTAATGAAGGAACGCGCGGTACTCGTCGCGCGAGAGGCCGCGATGGATCATCTCTTGCACCCTCGGAGCGCTCTCCAGCGTGCGGCGACTGGAATCGGACATCTCGACGAGCGTGATAAAGAACGACATCGTTTTCTCCGGAACCGAAGACATAATTCTAGCGCCGCCGGCAAGCCGGCCGGCTCGCTTCAGGACTGAAGGATCCCGGCTATGGACTCGATCAAGCTGTACCTGATGGCGCTCCCGATCTTCCTCGGGGCGATCTGCGTCGAGGCGCTGTACTACCGCCTCGCGCTGCGCCGGCCTTACGGCTGGAAGGTGACTGCATCCAACCTCGTTGTCGCGATCGGGCGGCTGGCAAGCGAAGCCGCAACGAAGGGCCTGGTAGTCGCGGTATATGTCGCCACCTGGCATTACCGGCCGTTCGACATCCCGATGGATCGCTGGGAGAGCTGGGTGGCGCTGTTCTTGCTCGTGGACTTCGCGTACTACTGGCTCCACCGGTACAGTCACGAAATCCGGTGGATGTGGGCACTGCACAGCGTGCACCACTCGGCGCAGCAGATCACCTTCTCGGTCGCCTATCGTCTGGGTTGGACCAACATCGTGTCCGGGCCTTGGCTGTTCCTGATCCCGGTGTGCTGGATCGGATTCGATCCCCGCGCCGTGGGACTCATGTACGCCGCAAACCTGCTCTACCAGTTTTGGCTCCACACCGAGACGGTCCCGAAGCTCGGGTTCGTCGAGACATTCCTCAATACGCCCTCCAATCACCGAGTGCACCACGCCGTCAACCCGGAGTACCTCGACCGGAACTACGGCGGCGTGCTGATCATCTGGGACCGCCTGTTCGGAACGTATTGCGAAGAGAAGGACGGTGTGCCCAAGGAGTACGGTCTGGTGCGCCAGATTGACACGTTGAACCCGGTCAAGATCGCGTTTGCCGAATGGGTGGCAATGCTGCGCGACTTGGGCTCCGCGCGCAGCGTGCGCGAGGCGGCAGGGTACCTGTTCGGACCGCCCGGCTGGCGCCCGGGCGGCAATGGGCTTACGACGAGGGAGATCCGCAGGTTAGCGGGGATTCCTGAGGATTCCCGGCGCTCGAGGCGCCGATCGTCCGGGATCGCCCAGCCCGTGGGAAGCGGCGGAATGGAACGCTAGCCAGCTGAACTCCTGCGCTCGCGGAGATAGCGCTCCAGCGCTTCGCGGGTCGCCGCCAGTTCCTCGCGCAGCGACTTGAGCAGCGCCGTCGCCTGCAGCTTCAGCTCGGCATCGGAAAGCCTGCCGATGTCCCGGCACAACAGCGTCAGGCGTTCGGCGCCCATGCTCGCCGCCGAGCCTTTCATTGCGTGCAGGTGGCTGCGGAATTCGGGCACGTGGCGCATCGCGAGCGAGGATTCCATCTTCGCCATCAGCGTGGCGTTGTCCGCGGTGAACACGTTGATCAGCTTGTCCATGAATGCCGGCGATGATCCGAGTTCCTCCAAATCGCGCAGGGTTTCGGCGTTGACCACCGGCGCCGGTCCGCTTGGCTGCGGCTCGCCACCGCGCTCGCGCGCGCGTTCCGCAGGCGCGCCCTGCGGCCGGGCCGCGCAGATATTCTGGATTTCCTGCAGCAGCCTCGCCGCCTCGACCGGCTTGCCGAGGAAGGCATCCGCTCCCGCCTCCAGGCTTTCCTGCCGCGCCTCGGTGGTGACATCGGCCGACAGCATGATCACCGGCAGCCGGCTCGCGGTCGTAAGCCGGATCGCCTTGACCGTGTCAATGCCGCTCATCCCGGGCATGTTGCGGTCAATAATCGCGACATCGTAAAGGGCCGCTTCGAGCGCATCCAGCGCACGGTCGCCGTCCGCGACCAGCGTGGGCACATGGCCGCCGCGCTCGAGAATTCTGCCCAGCACCTCGCGGTTGGTCGGGTTGTCGTCGGCAACCAGCACACGCAGGCCGCTCACGGCGGGACCGCGGCGCGCATAGTCCTGCAGCCGGACGACCCCCTCGCGCGCCTCTTCGCCCGCCCTGACCGAGTGCAGCACGTTGAAGAGCTGACGCTTGTCGAAGGGCAGTTCGAGCAAGGCGCCGAATCCCGCCGCGAGCGCGGCACCGCGGGGCACTTCGCCCGTCCGCTCGACCGCGATTACCAGCGCCGGGACCGGTTCCGGGGCGGCGCGGCGAAAGCGCTGGGCGCGCCGCACGTCCTTCTCGTTCGTATAGATGACGACGCTGTGGTAGGGCCGCGCGAGACTGATCTCGGATACGAGCCGGCTCACTCCTTCTTCGACGTCGGCCGCCGAGATCGGCGTGGCGCCCCAACCGGAGAGCGCCTCCACCAGCGCCTCGCGGTGCGGCGCCGGAAACCCGATCAGCAGAACGCGCGCTCCGGCCAGCTCTCCCGCACCGGCGGCCGTGCGCTCGGCCTGCTTCTCCAGCTCGACCTCGAACCAGAACGTGCTGCCCAGGCCGACTGCGCTCTCCAGCCCGATTCGCCCTCCCATCAGCTCGACGAGCTGCCTGGCGATCGCCGTCCCCAGACCGGTGCCGCCAAAGCGGCGCGTGGTGGACTGATCGGCCTGCGTGAAGCTCTCGAAGATGCGCCGCTGCGCCTCCGGCGCGATGCCGATACCGGTGTCGCGCACGGAGAACTTGAGCCGTACCGCGGTTTCGCTTTCGCTTTGCGTGCTGACGTGCACCGTCACGCTGCCGCGCTCGGTGAACTTGACTGCGTTGCCGGCGAGGTTGATCAGCACCTGGCGCAGGTGATGGGCATCGCCGCGCACCGCGGGCGGGACCTCCGGCATGATCGAAACCACGAAATCCACGCCCTTCGCCGCGGCCTGCGTCGCAAGGATCCGGCAGGTGCTGTTCACCAGCGCGTGCAGGTCGAAGTCGGTGCGCTCCAGCACCAGTTTGCCCGCCTCGATCTTGGAAAAATCGAGCACGTCGTCCACCAGGCCGAGCATCACCCGCGAGGAGCTGCGCAGCGTCTGCAGCATGTCGGCCTGCTCGCGGTTGAGCGGGGTGTCGCGCAGCAGGTCCGCCATGCCGATGATGGCGTTGAGCGGTGTACGCATCTCGTGGCTCACCACCGAGATGAAGCGGCGCTTGGCTTGATTGGCCGCCTCGGCGCGCTCGAGCGCGTCGAACATGCGGCGCACCAGCGACAAGACGTACAAGCTAAGCGCGAGATGACCGATCGCGACGCCGAAGCCCTCGACCCAGTGCTCGAGCCAGAACGGCGTCGCCGCGATGACAACGCCGAAGCCGACGAGGCTCGTGGCAAGCGACGCGATCAGGTAGGTCGGCCCATAGCGGAAGCCATTCGCCAGCGTCACCCAGACAAAAATCAGCAGCAGCGGTAACGCTTGCTCGCCGAAGTACCACATCGCGAACGTGACAGTCGCCATGTCGGCGAGCATGCCGATGCTGCGGCGCACGTGCGAGACCGCAGTTGAGGCAAGGTTCCATGCGAGAACGAAAACTGCAACCGCAAGATAAAAGGAAAAGACGAGGTAATAGGGCTCGAGCGCTCGCCACTCGGAGACACGCAGCCCGTCTGGCAGCAGATAGGCACCGAGCGCAAGGCCCACCACCAGCCGCACGATCGCCTGCTCGTGCTCGGTGTCCGGACGCGCCGCAAGGCGCGCCTTCAGTGCCGCGACGACGCTGCCCGGCGTGATCATCCGCCCGCCTCGATCGCAGTGTCCTGGAAGTCGCGCTGCACTTCCAGCACCTTGTCCTTCATGCCGAGGAACGCGTCCACCATCCGGGGATCGAAGTGCTTGCCGCGCTGGGCGCGAAGATAGTCGAACGCGTCCTCTGGCTTCCACGCCTTCTTGTAGGGGCGCCTGGAGGTAAGCGCGTCGTACACGTCGGCGACGGCGACGATGCGGGCGCACAGGGGAATGTGGTCACCATCCAGCCCGCTCGGGTAGCCCTTGCCGTCGTAGCGCTCATGGTGGCCGAGCGCGATCAGCGCGCCCATGCGCACGTACTTGGAAGCGCTGCCCTTGAGGATCTCGTGCCCGATCAGCGGATGGCGCTGCATGATGTTCCATTCCGCTTCGTCCAAGCGCCCCGGCTTGAGCAGGATGCCGTCCGGAATGCCGATCTTGCCGATGTCGTGCAGCGGCGCCGCCAGCTCGATCGTCTCGGCCTCGTCGCGCTCCAGGCCGATGGCGTTGGCGATCAGGCGCGAGTAGCGCGCCATGCGGATGAGGTGATAGCCCGTCTCCTCGTCGCGGAACTCGCCCGCGCGCGCAAGGCGCAGGAGCGTCTCCTTCTCGCGCTCGCGGATCTCGCGGGTTGCCTCCTCGACCATGCCTTCGAGGAGCTTGCGCTTGTCGTCGAGAGCGAGCTGCTGGCGCCGCAGCATCAGCAGATTGCGGCAGCGCGCCAGGCATTCGCGCGCATCCACCGGCTTGGTGAGGAAATCGGTGATGCCGGCATCGAGGGCCGCATATCGCACCCCCTTGTCCTCCTGCGCGGTGACCATCACGATCGGCACGTGTTCGTAGCCGGGAAGCGCGCGCAGGCGCCCGACCAGCTCGATGCCGTTCATGTCGGGCATGAGGTAATCCACCAGCACGAGGTCGGCGACGTGGCGCGTCGCCCACACCACCGCGTCCACCGGCCGGGCGAAGCCCTCGACGATGACGCGTTCGTCGAGGCTGCGCACCACCTGCTCAAGGATGGCGCGGCCGGTGGACTGATCGTCCACGACCATGATGGTGTTGCGGGTAGCGGGCAGCAGAAGGATCTGCGCCTTGGCCATCGGTCTCTCCCAGCCGATCTTGCGCGCGGCGACAGCCTACGCCGGGCCGGCCGTCAGTGTCCAGCCAAGAAGTTCCGGACCTGACAAAGGCTGACGGAGCTTCGTTCGCACTTCAATCAGGCCGCCCCGCCGAGGCACGCTCGGCAATCAGCACGACGTTCGACCCCCCGAAGGCAAACGAATTGGACATCACGGCGCGCACGTCGCCAGCGGGTTCAGCGCACCGGGCGACGTGGCGCACCGCACAAGCCGGGTCGGGTTCGTCGAGGTGCGCTGTCGGCGGCAGCAGCCCCTCGCGGAGCGGCATCAGGGCCGCGGCGAGTTCCAGCGCCCCCGCGGCACCGAGAAGATGTCCGTGCATGGACTTGGTGGAACTCACCGGCACGCGTTCACCGGCTTCGCCAAGCGCGGCCCGGATCGCCTCGCATTCGACGGGATCTCCGACGAGCGTCGCCGTGCCGTGTGCATTGATGTAGCCGATGTCCTGCGGCGCAAGGCTCGCATCGGCAAGCGCCTCCCGCATCGCTCGCATCTGGCCATCGCAGTCGGGCTTGGACATATGCACGGCATCGCAGCTATTTCCGTACCCCGTCAGGCGGGCGAGCACCCGGGCCCCGCGCCGGCGCGCCCGTTCCTCCTCCTCCAGCACAAACGCAGCGGCGCCTTCGCCGAGCACGAGTCCAGCGCGGCGCCGGTGGAAAGGCCGGCAGGAGGCAGCCGGGTCGGCGGCATCGGCCGGCGCGAGCGTGCGCAC
>DATMAN010000053.1 GCA_035560005.1 Burkholderiales bacterium
CACGGAGATGGTCATGCCCGGGGACAATGTGCAGATCACGGTGAGTCTGATCCAGCCCATTGCGATGGAGGAGGGCTTGCGCTTTGCCATTCGCGAGGGCGGGCGCACCGTGGGCGCCGGCGTGGTGGCGAAAGTCATCGAATAGCGCCCCGGAGCATCCGGGAGTCTCTTCTTCAGCGAGCGAGAAGCTGCAGGCCAGTAGCTCAATTGGCAGAGCGTCGGTCTCCAAAACCGAAGGTTGGGGGTTCGAGACCCTCCTGGCCTGCCACTCGAGACGCCCGTGGTCGCTGGGTGTCGCTCAGGGCAAACACGTAATAGATCGAATGGCGGACAAAATCAAACTGGGGTTGGCGTTGCTCTTGGTTGCGGCCGGAGTCGCGGGATTCTATTACCTGGGCGACAGCCCGCTGGTGCTGCGCGTGGCAGCCGTGCTGGCGGGAATTGCCGCAGCGGCGCTCGTGGCATGGACCAGCGGGCCCGGCAAGCAGTTCTATGTGTTCGCCCAGGAATCGGCCACCGAAACCAGGAAGGTGGTCTGGCCCAGCCGCAAGGAAACGGTGCAGACCACCGGGGTGGTGCTCGCTTTCGTCATCGTGATGGCGCTGTTTCTCTGGATCGTCGATGCCCTGCTGGTTTGGGTGGTGAAAATCCTGCTCGGACCGGAGGCGTGATGTCCAAGAAGTGGTACGTCGTTCATGCCTACTCGGGATTCGAGAAGAGCGTCCAGCGCGCTCTGCAGGAACGCATCGCGCGTGCGGGCATGCAGGACAAATTCGGCCAGATCCTGGTGCCGGTGGAGGAAGTGGTCGAGATGAAAAGCGGCCAGAAGGCGATCAGCGAGCGCAAGTTCTTTCCGGGCTACGTGCTGGTCGAGATGGAGATGACCGACGAGACCTGGCATCTGGTCAAGAACACACCCAAGGTCACCGGCTTCGTCGGCGGTACGGCGACCAAACCCACCCCGATCAGTGAGAAGGAAGTACAGAACATCCTGCATCAGATCCAGGAGGGCGTCGAGAAGCCCAAGCCCAAGGTGCTGTTCGAGGCGGGCGAAGCGGTGCGGGTCAGGGAAGGGCCGTTCACCGATTTTCATGGGACCGTGGAAGAGGTCAATTACGACAAGAACAAGCTGCGCGTATCGGTGTCCATCTTCGGCCGCGCCACTCCGGTCGAGCTGGATTTCAGTCAGGTCGAGAAGGCCTGATTCGTCAACGGGGAGCGCGCTCGAGGGCGCGCGCCAGGACCCATAGTCAAAGGAGTACAACGTGGCCAAGAAAGTCGTCGGCTTCATCAAGCTGCAGGTGCCCGCAGGCAAGGCCAATCCGAGCCCGCCGATCGGCCCGGCGCTGGGTCAGCGCGGGTTGAACATCATGGAGTTCTGCAAGGCGTTCAACGCGCAAACGCAGGGCTACGAGCCCGGCCTGCCGCTGCCGGTGGTGATTACCGCCTATGCGGACAAGAGCTTCACCTTCATCATCAAGACGCCGCCGACCACGGTGCTGATCAAGAAGGCGGTGAAAATCGACAAAGGCAGCCCGCGTCCGCACACCGACAAGGTCGGGAAGCTCACCCGCAAGCAGGTCGAGGAGATCGCCAAGGCCAAGATGCCCGATCTCACGGCGGCGGGCCTGGAAGCGGCCATGCGAACGGTGGCCGGCAGCGCGCGCAGCATGGGTGTTGAAGTGGAGGGCCTGTAAGTGGCACGGCTATCCAAACGTATGAAGGCGCTACGGGGCGCGGTGGACAGGAGCAAAACCTATCCGGTGCTCGAGGCCTTGAAGCTCGTCAAGAAGGGTGCCACCGCCAAGTTCGACGAATCCATCGACGTGGCGGTCAACCTGGGCATCGACGCCAAGAAATCCGATCAACTGGTGCGCGGGTCGATCGTGCTGCCCAAGGGCACCGGCAAGACGGTGCGGGTGGCGGTCTTCGCGCAAGGAGACAAGGCGCGCGAAGCCAGGGAAGCCGGGGCCGACCTGGTGGGCTTCGAGGATCTGGCCGAGCAAGTCAAGGCCGGCAAGATCGACTTCGACGTGGCGATCGCCAGTCCCGACGCGATGCGCGTGGTCGGTCAGCTGGGCCAGATACTGGGCCCGCGTGGACTGATGCCCAACCCCAAGGTGGGAACCGTGACTCCGAACGTGGCGGAGGCTGTGCGAAACGCCAAGGCCGGACAGGTGCAGTACCGCAGCGACAAGGCGGGCATCGTCCAATGCACCATCGGTCGGGCATCGTTCAGCGAGGAAGCGCTGGCGGAAAATTTTCGGACGCTGATCGACGCGCTGAACAAGGTGAAGCCGTCGGGAACGAAAGGCGTGTATCTCAGGAAGATCACGGTCTCGAGCACCATGGGGCCGGGAATCAAGGTCGACCAGGCGAGCCTGGGCGGCCAGCAGTAAAGGACTTTGGGAACCGGCCATCCGCTCGGGAGGCGCGGTGAACCACAGCCGCACGGAACTTGTTCCGTTCGTCGCGGGTCACAGGCGTCCCCTACGGGGTGGTCGGGCTGTCAAAGACCGTTGGGGCTTCTTGGTGAGGCGTGAAGCGGCAGACGACGATGTGCAAGTCTGTGCGTCGATTGCGCACGCGGATCCGGTAGAGGCTTAATCGCGCAGGTGCTGGGATGGCGTTGCGGGGGTTCGTCTTACGCCTTAACGCCTTGCCCCTCGCGCCCAACGCAGATAGCGCACCCTGGACAGGTTTGGCAGGAAGCGGATGTTCGAGAAGCTCGGCAGCTGCAATCCGGCCTGGAAAGGTCGCTATGGAGGGAGGGTCCGACGCCGCAGGCGTCGGAACCCGGTGTGCAACATCCAGGAGGGTAGACCGTGAGTCTCAACGTAGAGCAGAAGAAGGCGGTGGTGGCCGAGGTGATCGAAAAGCTCGCCCAGGCGCAGGCCATCGTCCTTGCCGAGAACCGCGGCCTCGAGGTGCAGGACATGACGCAATTGCGCGCCAAGGCGCGCAAACACGGCGTGTACCTGCGAGTTCTCAAGAACACCCTGGCACGCCGCGCTGTCACTGGCACTGCGTTCGAGAAGCTGGCGGAGCATATGGTGGGTCCGCTCACCTACGGCATCTCGAAGGATCCGGTGGCCGTGGCAAAGGTGCTCAACGAGTTTGCGAAGGGCAACGAGAAGTTCGTCATCAAGGCCGGCGCCATGCCCAACCAGGTCATGTCGGCCAAGGAAGTCGTCGTTCTGGCGACGATGCCGAGCCGCGAGGAACTCATCTCCAGACTCATGGGCACCATGCAGGCGCCGATCGCGAAGTTCGTCCGGACCTTGAACGAGGTTCCGGCTCGCTTCGTGCGCGCGCTTGCAGCCGTCAGGGATCGGAAACAGGCTGCGTGAGTCTTCCGATTCGCGTTGTTGTTTCAAGCTATCAGGAGAAATTCGAACATGGCTATCGCCAAAGCTGACATTCTGGACGCCATCGCCAGCATGAGCGTCCTCGAGCTCTCGCAGCTCATCAAGGACATGGAAGAAAAGTTCGGCGTGTCCGCCGCTGCCGCCACGGTTGCAGTGGCGGCGCCGGCCGCCGGGGGTGCCGCCGCAGCGCCCGCGGCGGAAGAGAAGACCGAGTTCTCGGTCATTCTTTCCGCGGCCGGAGACAACAAGGTCAACGTGATCAAGGTGGTGCGCGCGGTGACCGGTCTCGGGCTCAAGGAGGCCAAGGACCTGGTCGACGGCGCGCCCAAGCCGGTGAAGGAAGGCATCTCGAAGAAGGATGCCGAAGACCTCAAGAAGCAGCTGGAAGAAGCGGGCGCCAAGGTCGAGATCAAGTAAGGCCGACGCGGCGAGGGGCCGGCGGCGTGCCGCCGGCCCGCAGCGGCCAAAGAAAAGCGCAACGTCGCTTTTCTTTGTCTTCTGACCCGACTGCAGAAGGCAGGTTTGGTCGGGCGATGGGGTTCCTCGTCGCCGTCCGCCAGTGGTTGGTAGAGGCCGACCGCCAGGCCCAGGGGTGCTCGCTCCGCACAATCAGTCGATGAACTCGGGACGTTCCGCGCGCCCATCGCGCGGCAACTCCCCGGGACGCATGCCAGGCGTCCCGCGCAATTCGGAGAGGTCATGACTTACTCTTTTACCGAGAAGAAGCGGATCCGCAAGAGCTTTGCCAAGCGCGCCAGTGTACTGCCGGTTCCATTTCTGCTGGCTACGCAGATCGACTCGTACGCGTCGTTTCTACAGGCCGACGTGGCGCCCGAGGCGCGCCGCAATCAGGGCCTGCAGGCGGCCTTCCAGTCGATCTTCCCGATCGCCAGTCACTCGGGCAACGCACGGCTGGACTTCGTCAGCTACACGCTCGGCAATCCGCCGTTCGACGTCAAGGAGTGCCAGCAGCGTGGTCTGACCTACGCCGCCCCGCTGCGCGCCAAGGTGCGCCTGACGATCATGGACAGGGAGGCGACCAAGCCCACCGTCAAGGAAGTCAAGGAGCAGGAGGTCTACATGGGCGAGATTCCGCTCATGACGTCTACCGGCTCTTTCGTGATCAACGGCACCGAGCGCGTGATCGTCTCGCAGCTGCACCGCTCGCCGGGGGTGTTCTTCGAGCACGACCGCGGGAAGACGCACTCCTCCGGCAAGCTGCTGTTCTCCGCGCGGATCATTCCGTATCGCGGCTCGTGGCTCGATTTCGAGTTCGATCCGAAGGATTACCTCTATTTCCGGGTCGACCGGCGGCGCAAGATGCCGGTCACGATCCTGCTCAAGGCGATCGGGATGACGCCCGAGCAGATCCTGGCGACGTTTTACGTGTTCGACACTTTCCACGTCACCCGCAAGGGCATCGAATTCGAACTCAAGCCCGAGCGCATGCGCGGCGAGATCGCGCGCTTCGACATCATCACCAAGCAGGGCAAGCTGATCGTCCAGAAGGACAAGCGCATTACTGTCAAGCACGTGCGCGAGATGGAGCAGGCCGGGCTCAGGAAGATGACGGTGGCGGAAGACTTCCTCGTCGGTCGCGTGCTGGCGCACAACGTCGTCAACCGGGAGACCGGCGAGATCGTCGCCCAGGCAAACGACGAGATCACCGAGGAACTGCTGAAGAAGATCATCGACGCCGGCATCGACGTCATCCACACCATCTACACCAACGATCTCGACCAAGGCGCGTATATCTCGCAGACGCTGCGCATCGACGAGACCGCCGACCAGCTCGCCGCCCAGGTGGCGATCTACCGCATGATGCGTCCGGGAGAACCGCCGACCGAGGACGCGGTCAAGACGTTGTTCAACGGGCTGTTCTATTCCGAGGAGCGCTACGATCTTTCCGCGGTCGGGCGCATGAAGTTCAACCGCCGGGCCTATCCAGACCAAGTCGATGAGAAGACCGCCGAGTGGCTGAAGAACTTCTATGCTGCGGTGGGCAAGCGCGGGCCGGAGGGTCCCGGCACGCTAGCCAACGAGGACATCATCGCGGTGATCGGCATCTTGATCGAGCTGCGCAACGGCCGCGGCGAGATCGACGACATCGATCACCTGGGCAACCGGCGGGTGCGCTCGGTCGGCGAGCTGGCCGAAAACCAGTTCCGCGCTGGCCTGGTGCGGGTGGAGCGCGCGGTCCGCGAACGGCTCTCGCAGGCCGAGTCCGAGAACCTGATGCCCCACGACTTGATCAACGCCAAGCCGGTCTCGGCAGCGGTGCGCGAGTTCTTCGGGTCTTCGCAGCTGTCGCAGTTCATGGACCAGACCAATCCGCTCTCCGAGATCACGCACAAGCGCCGCGTGTCCGCGCTCGGGCCGGGTGGCTTGACCCGCGAGCGGGCGGGCTTCGAGGTGCGCGACGTGCACCCGACGCATTACGGAAGGGTCTGCCCGATCGAGACGCCGGAAGGCCCGAACATCGGGCTCATCAATTCGCTGGCGCTGTACGCGCGCACCAACGAGTACGGCTTCCTGGAAACCCCGTATCGGCGCGTGAGCGACGGGCGCGTGACCGACGAGATCGTGTATCTCTCGGCCATCGACGAGAGCCAGTACGTCATCGCCCAGGCCAATGCGGCGGTGGACAAAAAGGGCAGGCTGCTCGACGAGATCGTCTCCTGCCGCCACCGCAACGAATTCAGCCTGATGCCCGCGGAGCGCGTGCAGTTCATGGACGTGGCGCCTTCGCAGATCGTGTCCGTGGCGGCCTCGCTGATCCCGTTCTTGGAGCACGACGACGCCAACCGCGCGCTCATGGGCTCGAACATGCAGCGCCAGGCGGTGCCCTGCCTGCGCGCCGAGAAGCCGCTGGTCGGAACCGGGATCGAGCGCACGGTTGCGGTGGATTCCGGCACGGCGGTGCAGGCTCGCCGCGGCGGTGTGGTGGATTACGTCGACGCCTCGCGCATCGTGGTGCGGGTCAACGACGACGAAACCTCGGCCGGCGAGGTCGGCGTGGACATCTACAACCTGGTCAAGTACACGCGTTCGAACCAGAACACCAACATCAACCAGCGGCCCATCGTCAAACCCGGCGACCGCATCGCGCGCGGCGATGTTATCGCGGACGGCGCGTCCACCGACATGGGCGAGCTGGCTCTGGGCCAGAACCTGCTGGTGGCGTTCATGCCCTGGAACGGCTTCAACTTCGAAGACTCGATCCTGATCTCCGAGCGCGTGGTGGCCGACGACCGCTTCACTTCGATTCACATCGAAGAACTGTCCGTGGTGGCGCGCGACACCAAGCTCGGGCCGGAGGAGATCACCCGCGACATCTCCAACCTTTCCGAAGCGCAGCTCGCGCGACTGGACGAATCAGGCATCGTCTACATCGGCGCCGAGGTCGAGGCCGGCGATGTCCTGGTGGGCAAGGTGACGCCGAAAGGGGAGACCCAGCTCACGCCGGAGGAGAAGCTGCTGCGCGCGATCTTCGGCGAGAAGGCTTCGGACGTGAAGGACACGAGCTTGCGCGTGCCTTCCGGCATGTCGGGCACCGTGATCGACGTGCAGGTCTTCACCCGGGAGGGCATCGAGCGCGACAAGCGCGCGCAGCAGATCATCGACGACGAGCTGAAGCGCTACAAGAAGGACCTGGCCGACCAGCTGCGCATCGTCGAGGCGGACACTTTCGGTCGTATCGAGCGGCTGCTCCTGGGCAAGACGGCCAATGGCGGCCCGAAGAAGCTCGCCAAGGGAGCCAAGATCACCAAGGCCTACCTGCAGGAGGTGCCGCCGCACGACTGGTTCGACATTCGTCTGGCCAACGAGGAAGCGGCCCAGCAGCTCGAGCAGCTGCGCGAGAGCATCGATCTGACGCGCAAGAAGTTCGACGCGATGTACGAGGAAAAGAAGAAGAAGCTGACTTCGGGCGATGAGTTACCGCCGGGGGTACAGAAGATGGTGAAGGTCTACCTCGCGGTGAAGCGGCGGCTTCAGCCTGGCGACAAGATGGCCGGACGGCACGGCAACAAGGGCGTGATCTCTAAGATTGTCCCGGTAGAGGACATGCCGCACATGGCCGACGGCACGCCGATGGACATCGTATTGAACCCGCTCGGCGTTCCTTCGCGCATGAACGTCGGCCAGATCCTGGAGACGCACCTCGGATGGGCGTCCAAGGGGCTGGGATGGAAGATCGGGCAGATGCTCAAGGCACAGGCCAAAGTCGCGGATCTGCGCAAGGCGCTGGCGGTGGTCTACAACTCCAGCGGCCGCGGCGAGAACCTGGACGCGCTAAGCGACGAAGAAGTCCTGGAGCTGGCGCGAAATCTGGAGAACGGCGTGCCCTTCGCCACGCCCGTGTTCGACGGCGCCACCGAGGCGGAGATCAAGTCCATGCTCGAGCTGGCGGGGCTGCCGCGCAGCGGACAGATCACGCTGTTCGACGGGCGCACCGGCGAGACCTTCGACCGGCCGGTCACCGTGGGTTACATGCACATGTTGAAGCTCCACCACCTGGTCGACGACAAGATGCATGCCCGCTCCACGGGCCCGTACTCGCTGGTCACCCAGCAGCCGCTGGGCGGAAAGGCGCAGTTCGGCGGCCAGCGCTTCGGCGAGATGGAGGTGTGGGCACTGGAAGCCTACGGTGCCGCCTACACGCTGCAGGAGATGCTCACCGTCAAATCGGACGACGTGTCCGGGCGCACCAAGGTCTACGAGAACATCGTCAAGGGCGAGCACAAGATCGATGCCGGGATGCCGGAGTCGTTCAACGTGCTGGTGAAGGAGATTCGCTCGCTCGCCATCGACATCGACCTGGAGCGGCGCTGAGGCGCATTCGCCGGTCAGGGAATTATTGAGGAGTCATCGATGAAAGCTCTGCTCGATCTGTTCAAGCAGGTTACTCATGAAGAAGAGTTCGACGCCATCCGCATCGGGCTTGCTTCTCCGGAGAAGATCCGCTCGTGGTCGTACGGCGAAGTGAAAAAGCCGGAAACCATCAACTACCGCACCTTCAAGCCAGAACGCGACGGCCTTTTCTGCGCCAAGATCTTCGGCCCGGTGAAGGACTACGAGTGCCTGTGCGGCAAATACAAGCGGCTCAAGCACCGCGGCGTCATCTGCGAGAAGTGCGGCGTGGAAGTCACGCTGTCCAAGGTGCGCCGCGAGCGCATGGGCCATATCGAGCTCGCGAGCCCGGTCGCGCACATCTGGTTCCTGAAGTCGCTGCCCTCGCGCATGGGCATGGTGCTGGACATGACGCTGCGCGACATCGAGCGCGTCCTCTACTTCGAGGCTTACGTCGTCACCCACCCCGGGATGACCCCGCTCAAGCGTGGCGATTTGCTGTCCGAGGACAGCTACCTGGAGAAAGTGGAGGAGTACGGCGACGAGTTCCAGGCCATGATGGGGGCGGAAGGCGTGCGCGAGCTGCTGCGCAACCTCGACCTCGGCGCGGAGATCGACAAGCTGCGCAAGGAGCTCGAAGGTACCGACTCCGAGACCAAGATCAAGAAGATCGCCAAGCGCCTGAAGGTGCTGGAGGCGTTCCACAAGTCCGGAATCAAGCCCGACTGGATGATCATGGAGGTGCTGCCGGTGCTGCCGCCGGAGCTGCGTCCCCTGGTGCCGCTCGACGGCGGTCGCTTCGCCACCTCCGACCTCAACGACCTCTACCGCCGGGTCATCAACCGCAACAACCGCTTGAAGCGTCTTCTGGAACTGAAGGCGCCTGAGATCATCGTGCGCAACGAGAAGCGCATGCTGCAGGAGGCGGTCGACTCGCTGCTCGACAACGGGCGCCGCGGCAAGGCGATGACCGGGGCCAACAAGCGCCCGCTGAAATCGCTCGCGGACATGATCAAGGGCAAGGGCGGGCGCTTCCGCCAGAACTTGCTCGGCAAGCGCGTGGACTATTCGGGCCGTTCGGTCATTGTGGTCGGTCCGCAACTGAAGCTGCATCAGTGCGGGCTGCCCAAGAAGATGGCGCTCGAGCTGTTCAAGCCCTTTATCTTCCACAAGCTGGAGGTGCTGGGACTGGCCACCACGATCAAGGCCGCCAAGCGCCTGGTCGAGCAGGAAGTACCGGAGGTGTGGGACATCCTGGAGGATGTCATCCGAGAGCACCCGGTGCTGCTCAACCGCGCGCCGACGCTGCACCGGCTGGGCATCCAGGCCTTCGAGCCGGTGCTGATCGAAGGCAAGGCGATCCAGCTGCACCCGCTGGTCTGCGCCGCGTTCAACGCCGACTTCGACGGTGACCAGATGGCCGTGCACGTGCCGCTTTCCCTGGAAGCGCAGATGGAAGCGCGCACGCTGATGCTGTCGTCGAACAACGTGCTCTCGCCGGCCAACGGCGATCCGATCATCGTGCCATCGCAGGACATCGTGCTGGGGTTGTACTACATGACGCGCGAGCGCATTGGAGCGCGCGGCGAGGGTGCCGCCTTCACCGACGTCGCGGAAGTCGCGCGCGCCTATGAGAACAAGCAGGTCGATCTGCAGGCGCGCTGCACCGTGCGCATCCGCGAGATGGAAAACGGCGCGGACGGCCAGACCGGGGAACGCGTGCGGCGTTACGAGACGACCGTCGGGCGTGCGCTGCTCTCCGAGATCCTGCCGGCGGGGCTGCCCTTCGAGCTGATCAACAAGCCGCTCAAGAAGAAGGAGATCTCGCGACTGATCAACGCCAGCTTCCGCCGGTGCGGCCTGCGCGAAACCGTGATCTTCGCCGACAAGCTGATGTATACCGGCTTCACCTACGCCACGCGCGCGGGCATCTCCTTCTCGGTCGACGATATGGAGATCCCTCCCGAGAAGGAGCAGCTGATCGCCGCGGCCGAAAAGGAAGTTCAGGACATCGAGGCGCAATACACCTCGGGCCTCGTCACCCAGGGCGAGCGCTACAACAAGGTGGTGGACATCTGGGGTCGCGCCGGTGACCTGGTGGCCAAGGCGATGATGGAGCGGCTGGGCCAGGAACCCGTGCAGGAATGGGACGAACGGAAGTCCGAATGGCTGCCGGCCAGGGACAAGAAAGGCCATCCCGTCATGCAGGAGTCGTTCAACTCCATCTATATGATGGCCGACTCCGGCGCGCGCGGCTCGGCGGCGCAGATTCGCCAGCTCGCGGGCATGCGCGGCCTGATGGCCAAGCCGGACGGCTCGATCATCGAGACGCCGATCACGGCCAACTTCCGGGAGGGGCTGAACGTGCTGCAGTACTTCATCTCCACCCACGGCGCACGCAAGGGCCTGGCGGACACTGCGCTGAAGACCGCCAACTCGGGTTATCTCACGCGCCGGCTGGTCGACGTCACGCAGGATCTGGTGGTGACCGAGGAGGACTGTGGCACGACCGACGGATTCACCATGAAGGCGCTGATCGAGGGCGGCGAGGTGGTCGAGGCGCTACGCGAGCGCATCCTAGGCCGGGTCGCGGCCAACGACATCATCAACCCCGAGGACGGCACGGTGCTCTACCCCGCGACGACCCTCCTGGACGAAGATGCCGTCGAGCGGATCGAGGCCCTGGGTATCGACGAGGTGAAGGTGCGCACGCCGCTTACCTGCGCCACCCGCTACGGGCTGTGCTCCAAGTGCTACGGGCGCGACTTGGGCCGCGGCACTCCGGTCAACGTCGGCGAGGCTGTCGGCGTGATCGCCGCGCAGTCGATCGGCGAGCCGGGCACGCAGCTCACCATGCGCACGTTCCACATCGGAGGCGCGGCCTCCCGGACGGCGGTGGCGAGCCAGATCGAGTCCAAGTCCAACGGTACGGTGCGCTTCTCGGCCCTGATGCGCTACGTCACCAACGCCCGTGGCGAACAGGTGGCGATCTCGCGCTCGGGCGAAGTGCTGATCGTCGACGACAACCACCGCGAGCGCGAACGGCACAAGGTACCCTACGGCGCGACCCTGCACGTCAGCGACGGCGCGGCGGTCAAGGCCGGCAAGGTACTCGCATCCTGGGATCCACACACGCGCCCCATCATCACCGAGTACGCCGGCCGGGTGAAGTTCGACAACGTCGAGGAAGGCGTGACCGTGGCCCGCCAGATCGACGAAGTGACCGGCTTGTCGACGCTGGTGGTCATCGACCCGAAGCGCCGCGGCGTGACCCAGGCCAAGGGGTTGCGTCCCAGCGTCAAGCTGATCGACGAGAAGGGCAAGGAGGTGCGCATCGCCGGCACCGATACGCCAGTCAACATCACCTTCCCGATCCACTCGGTCATCACGGTAAAGGACGGCCAGCAGGTCAGCGTGGGTGAGGTGCTGGCGCGCATTCCGCAGGAGACCTCCAAGACCCGCGACATCACCGGTGGTCTGCCGCGCGTGGCGGAACTGTTCGAAGCGCGCTCGCCCAAGGACGCCGGCATGCTCGCGGAAGTCACCGGCACCGTGTCCTTCGGCAAGGACACCAAGGGCAAGCAGCGTCTGGTCATCACCGACCTGGACGGAGTGGCTCACGAGTTCCTGATTCCGAAGGACAAACATGTCCTGGTGCACGACGGCCAGGTGGTCAACAAGGGCGAGATGATCGTGGACGGCCCGGCGGATCCGCACGACATCCTGCGTCTGCTCGGCGTCGAGGCGCTGGCCCGCTACATCATCGACGAGGTGCAGGACGTCTACCGCCTGCAGGGCGTGAAGATCAACGACAAGCACATCGAGGTGATCGTTCGCCAGATGCTGCGCCGGGTGCAGATCGTCGAGCCGGGCGATTCGGAGTTCATCACCGGCGAGCAGGTCGAGCGCTCCGAGGTGCTGGAGGTCAACGACAAGCTCGAGAAGGAGGGAAAGAAGCCGGCGAGCTTCGAGTTCCTGCTGCTGGGCATCACCAAGGCGTCGCTGTCGACCGACTCCTTCATCTCGGCGGCCTCGTTCCAGGAGACCACGCGCGTGCTCACCGAAGCCGCGATCATGGGCAAACGCGACGAGCTGCGCGGCCTAAAAGAGAACGTCATCGTGGGGCGCCTCATACCGGCCGGCACCGGACTGGCATATCACCGCAATCGCAAGGCACAGGCCGAGGAGCAGGTATTCGCCGGCGAGGCCTTGTTCGGAGAGGAGATGGCAACCGAGAGTTCGAGCGATCAGCAAGTTGCTTGACGGGCTAAGCGTCTGAAAATAAAATCCAACGTCTTTTTACCCGGCGGTCCGGCGCGAATCCCGGACACAGGGTGTGGATGGAGTACACCTGGGACGGCTCAAAACGCCGTCCCGGGTTTTTTAGGGATGCAATAAATGCCGACAATCAATCAGTTAGTCCGGAAGGCCCGGGTCAAACCGACCTTCAAGAGCAAGGTTCCGGCGCTGAAAGGCTCCCCCCAGAAGCGCGGGGTGTGCACCCGCGTGTACACCACCACACCGAAGAAACCAAATTCGGCGTTGCGCAAGGTCGCCAAGGTGCGGCTGACCAACGGGTTTGAGGTGATCAGTTACATCGGCGGCGAGGGGCACAACTTGCAGGAGCATTCGGTCGTGCTGATCCGCGGCGGACGAGTGAAGGACCTGCCGGGCGTGCGCTACCACGTCGTGCGTGGAAGCCTGGATACGCAAGGCGTGAAGGACCGCAAGCAGGGCCGCTCGAAGTACGGCGCCAAGCGCCCGAAAGCGGCCTGAGGCTAGCAAACAGTTACGCCGCAAATGTCTTAAAGGAGCGCGGGGCCGACCGGAACGAACGGCGAGCGGCAGGCCATTCATCCAGTCAGCGTGCGCCCTGCAACCATCAGCGAAGCAAACATGCCACGACGCAGAGAAGTTCCGAAGCGCGAAGCGCTGCCGGATCCCAAATACCACAACCAGGACGTTGCGAAGTTCATGAACGTCATCATGACGCGCGGCAAGAAGTCGGTCGCCGAGCGTATCGTTTATGGCGCGCTCGACCAGATCGGCAAGAAGGGTGGCAAGGATCCTCTGGAGGTCTTCAGCCAGGCCCTGCAGAACGTGCGTCCGATGGTGGAGGTGAAAAGCCGCCGGGTCGGCGGCGCCAACTACCAGGTTCCGGTCGAGGTGCGCCCGGTGCGTCGCACGGCACTGGCGATGCGCTGGCTGCGCGACGCGGCGCGCAAGCGCGGCGAGAAGTCGATGGCGGCCCGGCTCGCGAGCGAGCTGCAGGAAGCGGCGGAGGGCCGCGGCGGTGCAGTGAAGAAGCGCGAAGAGGTCCATCGCATGGCCGAAGCGAACAAGGCCTTCGCCCACTACCGCTTCTAGTCGATCCAATCAGCAGAAGAAAGCAGTTCAATGCCCCGCACGACTCCCATCGAACGCTACCGGAACATCGGGATCAGCGCGCACATCGACGCCGGCAAGACCACGACCACGGAGCGCATCCTGTTCTACACCGGCGTGTCGCACAAGATCGGCGAAGTGCACGACGGCGCCGCGATCATGGACTGGATGGAGCAGGAGCGCGAGCGGGGCATCACCATCACGTCCGCGGCGACTACCTGCTTCTGGAAGGGCATGGAGGGCAAGTATCCAGAGCATCGGATCAACATCATCGACACTCCGGGTCACGTGGACTTCACGATCGAGGTGGAGCGATCGATGCGCGTGCTCGACGGCGCCTGCATGGTGTATTGCGCCGTCGGCGGCGTGCAGCCGCAGTCCGAGACGGTCTGGCGACAGGCCAACAAGTACCGCGTGCCGCGGCTGGCCTTCGTCAACAAGATGGACCGCCAGGGCGCGAACTTCTTCAAGGTCTACGAGCAGATGCGCGCGCGGCTCAAGGCCAACCCGGTGCCGATCCAGATCCCGATCGGAGCGGAGGAGAACTTCCGCGGGGTGGTCGATCTGGTCAAGATGAAGGCGATCTATTGGGACGAGGCCACCCAGGGGATGAAGTTCGAGGAGGGCGAAGTGCCCGCCGAACTGATGGCTCAGGCCATGGAGTGGCGCGAGAAAATGGTGGAGGCGGCAGCCGAAGCCTCCGAGGAGCTGATGAACAAGTACCTCGAAAGCGGCGAGCTCGACCCGGCCGAGATCAAGAGGGGCCTGCGCGCGCGCACCATCGCGTTCGAGATCGTGCCGATGCTGTGCGGCTCGGCCTTCAAGAACAAGGGCGTGCAGGCGATGCTCGACGCCGTGATCGACTACCTGCCGGCGCCGAGTGACATTCCTCCGGTCAAGGGCACGCTGGACAACGGGCAGCCGGCCGAGCGCAAGGCGAGCGACGACGAGCCCTTCGCCGGGCTTGCCTTCAAGATCATGACCGACCCTTACGTCGGGCAGCTCATCTTCTTCCGCGTGTACTCGGGCGTGGTGACCTCGGGCGACACGATCTACAACCCAATCAAGGGCAAGAAGGAGCGCATCGGGCGGCTGCTGCAGATGCATGCCAACCAGCGCGACGAGATCAAGGAAGTGCGCGCGGGCGACATCGCGGCGGCGGTGGGTCTGCGCGAAGCGACCACCGGCGACACTCTGTGCGATCCCGACAAGATCATCATCCTGGAGAAGATGGAGTTTCCCGAGCCGGTGATTTCCCAGGCGGTGGAGCCCAAGACCAAGGCCGACCAGGAGAAGATGGGCGTGGCGTTGAACCGCCTGGCGCAGGAGGACCCTTCGTTCCGCGTGCACACCGACGAGGAATCCGGCCAGACCATCATTTCCGGCATGGGCGAGTTGCACCTGGAAATCATCGTGGACCGGATGAAGCGCGAGTTCGGCGTCGATGCCAATGTGGGCAAGCCGCAGGTCGCCTACCGAGAAGCGATCAAGAAGCCGGTCGAGATCGAAGGCAAATTCATCAAGCAGACCGGTGGTAAGGGCCAGTATGGGCACGTGTGGCTGAGGCTCGAGCCGCAGCCCGAAGGGAAGGGTTTCGAATTCGTCGACGCCATCAAGGGCGGCACGGTGCCGCGCGAGTACATTCCGGCGGTCAACAAGGGCGTGCTCGAAGCGATGAAGTCGGGCGTGCTGGCCGGTTACCCGGTGGTCGACGTCAAGGTCACCCTGTTCGACGGTTCATACCACGAGGTCGATTCATCTGAAAACGCCTTCAAGATGGCGGCCATCCTGGGGTTCAAGGAAGGCATGCGCAAGGCGACCCCGGTGCTGCTGGAGCCGATCATGGCGGTCGAGGTGGAGACGCCGGAAGAGAAGATGGGCGACGTGATGGGCGACCTCTCCTCGCGCCGCGGAGTGATACAGGGCATGGAGGATCTGGGCGGCGGAGGCAAGGCGATTCGCGCCGAGGTGCCGCTGGCCGAGATGTTCGGTTATTCGACTACGCTGCGCTCGCTGACGCAGGGGCGCGCGACGTACACCATGGAGTTCAAGCACTATGCCGAGGCGCCGAAGAGCGTCGCGGAGGCCATCATCAATCGGGGTTCCGACAAGGACAAGAAGTAGCGAGAGGACATCATGGCAAAGGGCAAATTTGAGCGTACCAAGCCGCACGTGAACGTAGGCACGATTGGGCACGTGGATCATGGCAAGACCACGCTGACGGCGGCGATGACGCACGTGCTGTCGAAGAAGTACGGTGGGGAGGCCAAGAGCTAC
>DATMAN010000054.1 GCA_035560005.1 Burkholderiales bacterium
AACCGCAACGCGTCGATCGTGGTGGCGGCATCGGTTTCCAGCGAGGAGTTGCCGTTCAGGTTGTTGTAGACATAGTTCTCGATCCGGTCCTGCCCGCCGCCGACGCCGAAGCGATACTCGTCCTGCCCGGTGCCGCCGTCGAGCGTGTCGTTGCCCGCCTCGCCATCCAGCACATCGTTGCCGGCATGGCCGTTGAGCGAGTCGGCGCCGTTGCCGCCGTAAAGGGTGTCGTTGTCCTCTTCGCCGAGCAGGGTGTCGTTGTCGTCGCCTCCGATCAGTATGTCGTTGCCCAGCCCGCCGTAGAGGATGTCGTTGCCGGCGCCGCCGTCGATCACATCGTCATCCACCAGTCCGGTGATCGTGTCGGCTCCGGAGGTTCCGGCCAGGGCCAGTTGGCTGAGGTCGGCGCGGGTCCAGATCGTGCCGTCCTCGAAGCGCACCTCGTCGATGCCGTACTCCGAGTAGGCGCTGTCGCCGGTGAAATGGCCGCTGACGGTGAGCGTCTCGCCGGTGGCGGTGATCGTCAGCACCAGATCGTTGCTGTTGCGCCGGGCGCTCACGTCGCCCGGGAGCACGCCCGCCTTGAAGCGCACCGCATCGACGGTCGTCGCCGCATCCGACTCGAGCGACCAGTTGCCGTTCATCGGATTGCGGACGTAGTTCTCGACCCTGTCCTGGCCGTCGCCGACACCGAACAGATAGACGTCGTTGCCCGTCCCGCCCACCAGCGTGTCGCCGCCCGCTCCGCCGTCGAGGACATCGTTGCCGGCATGGCCGTGCAGACTGTCGTTGCCTTCGCCGCCCTGCAAGGTGTCGTTGCCACCCTGGCCCAACAGCAAGTCCGCCCCCGCCAGGCCGTCGATGACGTCGTCGCGGTCGGTAAAGCCGTAGACCGTGTCGGCAGCCGCGCCTGCGGCGAGCGTCGCCGCGGCAAGCGCGTCCTGGTTCCAGACGGTGCCGTCGGCGAAGCGCACTTCGTCGATCGCGTAGGGGCCGAAGGCGAGGTCGGAGCTGAACTGGTTCTTCACCGTCACCGAGTCTGTGCCTCCCGCGACCGACAAGACGAGATCATCACCGCTGCGGCTTGCAGTCACATCTGCCGGCAGAATGCCTGAACTGAAGCTCAGCACGTCGATGGCGGTGGCGGCATCGCTCTCCGCGATCGGGCCGTAGTAGCCGCTGACGTAGTTCTCGATCGCATCCTGCCCGTCGCCCGCGGCGAAGACATAGGTGTCGTTGCCGGTGCCGCCGCTCAATGTGTCGTTGCCGGCGCCGCCCGTGATGGTGTCGTTGCCGCCGCCGCCGTAGAGCGTGTCGTTGCTTCCCAGTCCGAGAACATCGTCCGCGGTGCCGTCGAAGCCGGTCAGGGTGTCGTCCGCGGGCGTGCCGGTCAGCACCGCCACGCGGATCGCCTCCTGGTTCCAGACCGTGCCGTCGGCAAAGCGCACTTCGTCGATGCCGTGCTGGGTGTAGGCCTGCCCTGACCAGAACTGCTCGTTGATGGTAAGGCTCTCGCCGGTGTCGGCGATGGTGAGCACCAGGTCCGCGCCCACGCGCCTGGCCACAATGTCGGCAGGCAGCACGCCCGCCTTGAACTCGACCGCGTCGGTGGTCGTGGCGGCATCGGTGAGCGCCGAGCCGTCCCACAGGTCGTAGTTGTCAATTTCGTCCTGGCCGTCACCGCGGCCGAAGAGAAAGGTGTCGTTGCCGGCGTCGCCGCGGGCGTAGTCGTCGCCCGCGCCGCCGTCGATCCGGTCGTCGCCTTCGTCGTCCCGCAGAGTGTCGTTGCCGGCGCCGCCGAGCAGGGTGTCGTCGCCGTCGCCGCCTTCGAGCACGTCGTTGCCGTCAAAACCCTCGATGGTGTCGTCGGTGTCGTCCAGCCCGAGCAGGGTGTCGGCGCCGGCAGTGCCGCTCATGACCATCTGGCGGACGATCTCGGGGGTCCACACCGTGCCGTCGGCAAAACGGATGTCGTCGATGCGGAACATGTTGTCCAGCGCATTGCCGCCGAAGTAGGCTAGGATCGTGACCGTGTCGGTCGTACCTGCGACGCTCAACACAAGGTCGCTCCCGACCCGGCGGGCGCTGACATCGTTAGGAGAAATATCGGACTTGAAGAGCAGATCGTCCTGGGAGGCAACCGCTTCTTCCATCGACCAGCCGCCCAGGCCGTTGTAGTTGCGGATCAGGTCCTGGCCGTAGCCCGCACCGAAGATGTAGAGGTCGTGCCCGGCCCCGCCTTCCAGGTAGTCGTTGCCCGCGCCGCCGTCCAGGATGTCGTTGCCGTGCTCGCCGTACAGGCCCCCGCCGTTGTTCTGGTAGTCGGACCAGTGGGCGGTGCCGTCGTCGCCCGCGCCGCCGTAGATGCGATCGTTGCCCATGCCGCCGTGCACGCGGTCGATTCCGGCGCCGGCGAAGATCGTGTCGTCGCCCTCGCCCCCGCCCTGGTTGTTGTTGTCGGCGGCGAGCACCAGCACGTCGTTGCCGTCGGTGCTCTGGATCGAAGGACCCGCGGCGGCCTGGAAGCTAACGTTCATCTCGTCGTAGACCGCCTGAAGTTCCGGCGTGACGGTCAGGGTACGGAGATTTGTTTCAAGCAACTCATCGCCGAACCAGCCGGCGGCAGGCAGAAACCCGGCCGTGTAGCGGTTGAACTCGATGAGATCGATCATGCCGTTGGCGGCGTTCTGGGTGATGCGATCCTGGAACGCTGTATATACAGCGGAGAAGTCGAGCGAGGTGCCATCGACCGCGAGTTCGATAGAGTCGAGCAGCGGCTTGAAGCGGGTTTGCAGAATCAGGCCCTCGTAGATCGATTCCTTGAGCGCCGGGTAGCTCTGGTCGAGCAGGTCGATCTGGCCCTGGGACAGATTGAGGATGATGCCGCCGGGTTCCAGGTAGGCGCCGGTGTTCGGATCGGTGTCGGCTTCATCGACTCGCATGCCCTCGATGGCTGCCGCACCTTCGGCGGTTTCCCACGGGAAGGTGAAGAAGTAGCGGCCGTTGAAGGCTTCGAGGATGTAGAGCTTGCGCTCGAACTCTTCGACCAGCGCGTTCCATTGCGCATCGTAGATCGGCTCGCCGCCCGAGCCGGTGCCTGTAACGTGATCGACGGCGCGCTCGCGTCCGATCGACTCCCACTTGAGCCCATAGCCGTACGGGTTCTGCCCGGTGGCAAGCGCGTTGGTGGCGCGCTCTTCCATCGTCTCCATGCCCGCGGTGGCGGACCACTGTCCGAGCAGCGAATCGAGCAGCGCCAGTTGTGCCGCCCGCGTGGTTGCGGCGCTGTAGTCCTCCAGCGCGCTCTTGAGCGAAGTCGACTGGCTTGCCGCCTCCCACAGGTCGCGCACCTTGCCCGAGGCCTGCATGTTGGGGAGCGCGGTCACGCCTTCAGCGAGAGGAATCTGGTCGGTGAACTCGCGGTGGAAGGTGTCGACCGACAAATCGATGTCGGCCATCTGTCCGACATCGCCCAGGGTTCCGGAGGAGCCGTCGGTCCTAGTGTAGGTCCCCAGATCGGCGATGCGGTTGCCGTCGGAAAGAACCTGCGAGTGCTCCGTGACCTGCACGTTGATCGAGGCGATGCCGAGCGAGTCGAGCGTGAACAGCTCGCCCGACTGAGAAACCCCGTCCTGGTTCAGATCGCGCCAGATGCGCAGATCGTTCCAGCGGGCGTCTGCACTGTCTACGACGCCGTCCGAGTTGGTGTCTTCCTGGGCGAGAGCGGCAAAGCCGTCCGCGGCGGTGCCGCCACCGGAAAGCGGCGTGGAGTCGCCGAAGAGTTCGGCGCCGGTGTCGATGGTGCCGTTGCCGTTGCGATCGAGAACGAGGAAGCCGTCATCCGACTGCACCCAGCCGGTGCCTTCCTGAATGCCGTCGCCGTTGTGGTCGAACACGATACCGGACTGTGCAGCACCGACTGTTTCGAGGCCGTCCCCATCGAGGTCAAAGGTAAGGGGATCCGCTAACGCCACAACTCGTTGAGCCTGTTGCCAGAACCACTCCACAGCCTGATCGACAGTCATTCTAAAGTAGTCGAACCCGTCAAACTTTCGCGGGTCAGAGGTTGGGTCAGTGATGAGTTTCCCTTGCATTAGCGCCTCGTGCGCAAGGCGTGCTGCTTCATCCTTGAGGTCTTGCGTAGTTGCCCATGGATGACCCTCGTAATAGTCGCGCAACCCCTGCGCAATCTGGCGCCCGACCTGATTGTTGTACTGGTCCATGTTGTACTGCTCAGGTGTGCCTGGATGACTCGCTTCTCTGTAATCCCCAGCGAGTTGGGCGAAGTTGTCGCCATACCGGAAGGCCATCCATGCACTAGCATATGCGTGACGAAACGCATCAACCGAATCATCGTTTCCGTTGCCAGGAATGTTGTACTGAGACGCGTACTGGAAGGCCTCCGCAGTTAGCTCATTGGCCTTCTGTTCAAAATAGCTCATCTGTTGCTCTCCTAGTTTCTCTAAACGTCAGTTGCTTTTCTCTCCAACAATACTCATGAGTCTCTTCTGCAGATCGATCTGGTATCGCGCGCCTTCGCGTCGTATGCATGTGGGTGGATCGCTAGAATGCCGAAAACCAATGTCAGATCTCAAAACACGGATTGGTGTGAACTCACCTTCGTCAACTAGAAGAAGAGTCCACGCGCGCTCATCGTTTATCCACGGAATAGCCTCAGGCGCGTTGAACTTCACGCTCAGAGCCTCTTGTATCCAAAGGCCGTACGGATTTACTAAGCACGCTGCTTTCCATTCAAAGGGGACAAGACTCGCTAACTCCCCCGAAGTTAGTTTGCGATCCATCGCTCCTATAAGTCGCTCTCTAAACGCGGCGCTTCTCTCGTTGATTAGTTTGCTGTTCACAACCTGAACTGAAGTACTTGGGGTACCGGACATAGCCTGTCCTTTCTCCGCAGAAAGGCAGTTTACGGTAACAAAGAAAGCGCCGACGAGAGCGAAAACACTCCTCCAAAGAGGGGCACCCTTCATCGGCTTCAGTTCGGTATTGCGTCCAACTTCATTCCAGATCCAATGAGACTCGAGCAACTTGTGAACGCTCTTAGCTTCTCTCATGATTCCTCCAGCGTGACGAACCATCTTAAAACCGCTGCTACCCAAGAAACCGATGCCCCACATTCTCTTTTTTTAAAAAAGAAAACGTCTCCACGTTCTCGATACCACCCTTTAGTTCATGCGTAATGAGCAGGATGGTCACATTTCCTCGAAGAGAATTGATCGTCCGACCGATGGCGTTCGCCGTTTCTTTGTCGAGGTTGCTGGTCGCTTCGTCGAGGATCAGGATCGGCGGGCGCTTGAGCAGCGCTCTCGCGATGGCGATGCGCTGCTTCTGCCCGCCCGAGAGTCCCGCGCCGTGCTCGCCGATCTCGCTCTGGTAGCCCTGCGGCAGAGCTTCGATGACTTCGTGGATTCCCGCCGCTTTGCAGGCGAGCACGATGTCCTCGAAGCTCGCGTGCGGGTTGCCCATGACGATGTTGTCGTAGATTGTTCCAGAGAAGAGCACGGTTTCTTGCGGCACCACGCCGAAGTGGCTCCGAAGTTCATTGGCTGAAAGGTGCTGGATGTCGCGGCCGTCGATCCTGATCGCGCCTTCCGTCGGCTGGTAGAAGCCCTGCAACAGTTTGGCAAGCGTGCTCTTGCCGCAGCCCGAGGGACCCATGATCGCGAGGCATTGGCCGGGCTCGACTGTCATATCCAGGTTCCGGTAGAGCCACGGCAGCTTGTCGGAGTAGCGGAAGCCCAGGCCCCGGATCTCGATCCTGCCCCGCCGTACATTCTCACGGCTGGGAATAACCGAATAGGGTTCTTTCGGCGCATTCATCAGGTCGCCCAGCCTTTTGACCGCGATGCCCGCCTGCTGGAATTCTTGCCACAGGCCGACGAGCCGTAGCATCGGTTGGGAGAGCCTTCCGGCGAACATCTGAAAGGCGACCAGCATGCCGATGGTAAAGCCGATTTCCTGCATGACCATCCAGGCGCCTACGCACAGGATCGAGAGGGTGAGAAGCTGTTCGAGCGCCTGCGCCGCCACTTGATACGTGTTGCCGAGCTGGCGGGCCCGGAAGGTGGCCTTGAGATACGAGCCGAGATAGTCCCCGAAGCGGCTGTCGAGCTGGGGTTCCATCTGCAGCGACTTCACCGTCTCCAGCCCGCCGATGTATTCGGTGAGAAAGGCCTGGTTGCGGGCCCCGAGCAGGAACTGCTCGTTCAGACGGCTGCGGATCATGGGTGCCACCGCCAGGCTCAGGCCCACGATGAGCGCGAGGATCGCCACGGCGAGCAGGCTCAACTGCCAACTGTAATAGAACATGATGGCAATGAAGATCGCCATGAAGGGGAGATCCAGCATCAGCGTCACCGCCGCGCTGGCGAGAAACTCCCGGATGGTCTCCACCCCCTGGATGCGGGCCACGAGGATGCCGGTGGGCCTTCGCTCGAAGAACTGCGGCGGCAGCCGGAACAGGTGTTGGAAGACCTGGGTGGCGAGCACAGCGTCGATCCGGTTGCCGGTGTGCAGGATCAGGTACTGCCTGACCCAGCTCATCACAGCGGTGAAGACCAGAAAGACTCCAAGGGCCAGTCCGATCACGGTCAGGGTGTTCAGCGTGTGATGCGTTATCACCTTGTCGATGACCACTTGGGTAAAGAGCGGGGTGGCCAAGGCCATCAGCTGGATGGCGAGCGAGGCAACCAGCACGTCGCGGAAGATCCTGCGGTGCTTGAGCAGTTCGGGGATGAACCAGCGGAAGCCGAATGCCCGGGCGGCAGCCGGCGAATCGGGGTCTTCGACCGGCTTCTCTTTGGGCGCGGCGCGAAGCACGTGCCCGGCAAAGCGCGCTGCGAACTCGCCCAGGGGCAGGATCTTATGTCCCGGCTGGCCCTGCTCCAGGAACGCAACCCGCCCTTCTTCCAGCCGGAGCACGAAGGCGAACACGAACCGCCGCGTCGGCTCGGCGTCGAGTTGCGGCTCGCGTCCCGAAGCCGTCAGCAGCGCCGCGAAAGGCGCGCCAAGCTTTGCCAGCGCAGAGGCAGCGCGGCTTCAAACCGGGCCTTGAGTCCCAGCGCACCAGCCGCGCGCAACAACGTCTTGTCAGCCAAAGGCGGCAGCAACTCCTTGGAGAGCAGCGCGGGATCGAATGGAATCCTGTGGTACTGGCAGAAGGCCGATAGCACCCAGAGAGCCGATTCTCGCGTGAATTCAGAGTTCTGGCTCTGATATGCGGTTGGCGCGAACCGCTGATTCTCGCTGCGCTGTGCTGCCTCGATGGTCACTTATTGGTCTGGGCTAGATTTTCAAAGCGGGTCCGAAATGCAACTTACATGCCGACGAGAAACATTCCCGGCCCTGCCTCCTGGCATTGTTTCAACACAGAATCGTAAGGTCCTGACGTGAATCCGTTGTTAAAGATTCGACCGCTTCATGTCGTCCGAGAACGACAAGGCCTTGCGTCGTCAGCGCAACCGAATTTCGGCAACACTAAGCGCAAGAGCGTCGCATCAACGAGCGCCGACTTTGCGCGCTCGTTGGATGAACATTCAATGGGGTTTCGCCTGAAGTGCGCTCAGGAAATTCCTGATTGACCACCTGCGACACTCTTGTCCAATCTTTTCCAGTAGGCGACCTTCCGTTACAACCGCTCTTTCAAGTCGCCTAACTGGCGGATGCGCAAGGCACCTCTGGCGCGGGCTGCGCGGGAAGACTTCTTCTCCGGCGCGAATCGGACCCGGCGCACCGTCGGTGACGACGAGCACTGGATCGGCCAGGTTGCGCCTTGGAATCTCTCGGGAAGTCGCGGCAGCTCGCCGTGTCCTCTTTGGTGCCCGGCGCCAAGCCGAGGAACACTTTGTGCCCCGTCTCGGTGAGCCCTCAGGCCGCGAGCACTGCCTCGCGGGCTGGCCCAAGTGCAGCTTCTCGGCAATGCCGTCGACGAACAGGTAGAGCACCTTAGAATTTGGCAAGATCCCGGCTCGCAAAGGCCTGGTACTCAGCCCACTACCGCTCGGTCATGTCGCTCAGCCGGCATGGCTCCGAAGCTCGCTGCCCGCGCCGACGATAAGTGCGAGACATGACGAAGCCTCCTTTTCGGAATAGCTACGTCACGCGTTCGTTCCTTTCTCGCCGAACTCGTTAAGCGTTATGCCGCCTTAAGCACGAAGTCGACGTGCACCGCATCGAACGGAAATTCGGTCTCCCCGTCCGCGGTCTTCCTCAGCACGCCGGCAGCGAGCAAGGCGTGCACGTCACCGTGGACGGCTCTTACGTCCCGCCCGACTCGACCTGCTGCCTCGCGAAGCGTCACCGAGCCGCCGCCGGCCATGGCCTTGAGCAGGTCCCAACGCTTCATCTCGCTTCGCTCTTACGCTGCATTTCGCCCGTGCAATCGATCGCTTCGGGCGCGACAGGATCCGCTATGTGTGGCTAAAGGTCGACACATGTTTGGAACTGCAGACTGTTTTCGACGTGCCAGCTACGCCCCCACGGCCGAGCGGATGCGTCTTCTGAACTCCGACGCCTTGTGCGCTGTCACGCACGCCCGGGCGCCTCTCGCGACGCATCGAGCCCGCCGAATTGCACGGGCGGACGCGCATTAACCTGGTCCGTGATGTCACCCGCAGCGGCTGGCGGGCAGGGTGCCTTCGACCTCGCTGTTGCACGGCCGGATGTCGAAGAAGCGGCGCGCTGCGGTAATCGAAGCTCTTGACGCGCTCGCCCCGGAGACACCTCGCGTGCTGCTTGCCACCGGCAAGCTCATCGGCGAAGGCTTCGATCATCCGCCGCTGGATACCTTGATCCTGGCCATACCAACCTCTTGGAAAGGAACGCTGCAGCAATATGCCGGGCGCCTCCATCGGGAACACGCGGCCAAGGATCGTGTGCGCATCTACGACTACGTCGATGCCGGGCACCCGGCCCTGCTGAGGACGTGGGGCAAACGCCAGCGCGGGTATCGCGCGATGGAATACACGATCAACGCTGAAACGTAGAACGAGCACGGTTCGGACACTCGGGCGGTCGCGCGGCCCGGTGACAAATGTCACCCCAGCGCCTACAATTCGTTCTTATGAAAACCGTCACCATCCGAGATTTCCGTACCCGCCCGAGGCAGGTTCGCGATGCGCTCAGGCGCGAGCGCGAAGCCGTGTTGACGGCGAACGGGAGTCCGGTCGCCGTTATGATCCCGGTCGACGCCGGCTCGATCGACCAGACGCTCGAAATCTTGCGCCGCGCCCGCGCCCTCGAGGCCGTTCGGGCGATCCGGCAGGAAAGCCGACGGCGAGGCCTCGCCGGAATGTCGCTGAAAAACATCGACGCCATCATTGCGAAAGCTCGTAAGGCACGATCCCGCCGCGCCGCGGGATGAGGGTCGTCATCGATACGAACGTGCTGGTCGCCGGGCTCCTGTCGGCTGTCGGACCGCCTGGCTGGATGGTCGAAGCGGTTCTCGCCGGCGAATTGGAGCCCGCGTTCGACGGCACAATCCGGCAGGAATATGAGGAAGTCCTAAGGCGACCGGAGTTTGGCTTCACCCCGGCGCGCATCGACGATGTCCTCGCGGCGCTCGATCAATTCGGTTTCGTCGTCGCCGCTGCTGCGCCGTGGCCGATCCGCCTGCCCGATGCCGACGACGAGCCGTTCTTGGCAGTCGCCGAGGCAAGCGCGAGCGTGCTCGTGACTGGAAATCTTCGTCACTTTCCCCTCAAGGCTAGACGTGACGTGGTGGTACTATCGCCCCGCGAGCTCATGGACCGCCTTGGGCGAAAGCGCGCGCCGCGCGGCGCTCCTTATGGGAGTGCCCGACTCTTGATTCCGGCGCTTGATCTTCTTCATGCTCTCCTCTGATCGACTACCCTTTTACCACCACGCCCAATTGGCGCAATGGCGGTGTCGGGCTTCGAATACCGGATCATAACCCGGGTCGTTTAGCCACCGGCGAAGCTGCCTGGCGTTAACGGTGCGAAGACGATGATCGAGGATGCTTCGGTACCAGCGCGGCGCAGTGCTCTTCAGCGTGCAGTACGCGTCCGAGTGAAAGCGCGCAATCGCGCGTCGTGCTTCCTTTGAACGCGGATCGATGAAGTAGGGAACCAGGACGCCGTCGACCCAGCGGTACTCGCGCAGCACCCAGTCATAGTCGTGCCGCTGCCCGCGCCGGCGATAAGTGCGAGACATGACGAAGCCTCCTTCTTTGGGATAGCTACGTCATCGGTCCGCCTCCTTGCTTTTCTCCGGATATTCGCGTGTGTGCAATGCCGCCATTCTCGCAGAACCTGCGCTAACATGGCGACCCCAGCGCCCAGCAAGTACTAGTGAGTCAGATGGATCGGCCGAATCTCCCAACCTCAGAGAACAGCAACGAAAACGCGCGGCCATCGGCTGATCTTCCGGGCACCTCGCGCCTGATGCAGCAGTACCTGCGCATCAAGGCGCAGCATCCGGACAAGTTGCTGTTCTACCGGATGGGCGATTTCTACGAGCTGTTCTACGAGGACGCCGAGCGCGCCGCGAAGCTCCTCGACATCACCCTCACCACGCGTGGCGTGTCGGCCGGGGCACCGGTCAAGATGGCGGGAGTGCCGTGCCACTCGGTCGATCAGTACCTGGCCAGGCTCGTCAAGCTCGGCGAAGCGGTCGCTATCTGCGAACAAATCGGCGATCCCGGCGCTTCCAGGGGTCCGGTCGAACGGCGGGTCACGCGCATCGTCACTCCGGGCACGCTGACCGACGCCGCGCTGCTGGAAGAAAAACGCGACAACTATCTCGCGTCACTCAATCCCGGCCGCGACCTGCTCGGCCTCGCCTGGCTGAGCTTGGCCAGCGGGCGCTTCGCCGTCGCGGAGGTCGCACCCGCGCAGCTCGGTGCCGAACTGCAGCGCCTGCAACCGGCGGAGCTCCTCGTTCCAGAGGATTTCGCGCACCAGGCGCTGACCGATCTGGACCGCTTCATCAGACGGCTGCCCGCCTGGCAATTCGACATCGATGCCGCCACCCGTTCGCTCACGCGCCAGTTCGACACGCGCGATCTCTCGGGTTTCGGCTGTGATGGCCTGACGGCGGCGATCGGAGCAGCCGGAGCGCTGCTCGACTACGCGCGCGCCACCCAAGGAGTAGCCATTGCCCACGTCAGGTCGCTGCGGGTAGAGCATCCTGCTCGATTCGTACGCATGGACGCCGCCACGCGGCGCAATCTCGAGATCTCCGAGACCCTGCGCGGCGAATCTGCACCGACGTTGTTCTCGCTCCTCGACACCTGCGCCACCGGCATGGGAAGCCGTTGGCTGCGCCACGCGCTGCATCATCCGCTGCGCGAGCGCCAGTGCGTCGAAGAGCGCCTGTCGACGGTCGAAGCGCTGGCGGAGGTCCGCCAGCGCCTGAGCTCGGTGCTCTCACGATTCGCGGACATCGAACGAATCACGGCGCGTATTGCGCTCAAGAATGCAAGACCCAGGGATCTGTCCGGGCTGCGCGACTCGCTGGCGCAGCTCCCGGAACTCGCCTCCATTCTGAGCGCGGTGCGCGGCGGGCGCGCGCAGTTGCTGGCCAGCGGTCTGCAGCCCCAACCGCAGCTCTTCGAGCTGCTCTCGCGGGCGCTGCTTCCGGAGCCGGGACCGGCCATTCGCGAAGGCGGCGTGATCAACGACGGCTACGACGCGGAGCTCGACGAGCTGCGCGGCATCCGCGACAACGCCGCCCGGTTTCTGCTCGACCTGGAGTCACGGGAACGCGCCAGGACCGGCATCCAGAATCTGCGGGTGGAATACAACCGCATCCACGGGTTCTACATCGAAGTCACGCGCGCGCAGTCCGACAAGGTGCCGGACGACTATCGCCGGCGGCAAACCTTGAAGAACGCGGAGCGCTACATCACGCCGGAGCTAAAGGCCTTCGAAGACAAGGCGCTGTCCGCGCAGGAGCGGGCGCTGGCACGGGAGAAGGCGCTCTATGACGCACTGCTCGACTCTTTGTTGCAATGGCTGGCGCCGCTGCAACACATGGCCGCCGCCGTGGCCGAGCTGGATGCGCTCAACACTTTGAGCGAGCGCGCCGCCACCCTTGGCTACGTGCGGCCGCAATTCACCGCCGAGGAAAGGATCGAGATCGACGCCGGCCGCCATCCGGTGGTCGAGCAGCAGATCGACGAATTCATCGCCAACGACACGCGGCTGGCCCCCAACCGCCGGCTGCTGCTGATCACCGGCCCGAACATGGGTGGCAAGTCCACCTACATGCGCCAGGTCGCGCTCATCGTCCTGCTGGCCTATGCGGGCTCGTTCGTCCCGGCCCGGCGGGCGCTGATCGGACCGGTGGACCAGATCTTCACCCGCATCGGTGCGTCGGACGATCTGGCGGGCGGCCGTTCCACCTTCATGGTGGAGATGACCGAGGCGGCCGCCATCCTGCACAACGCCACGCGCCAGTCGCTGGTTCTGATGGACGAAGTCGGACGCGGAACCTCGACGTTCGACGGCATGGCGCTCGCGATTGCCATCGCCCGCTATCTGCTGGAGCAGAGCCAGAGCTATACGCTGTTCGCCACCCATTACTTCGAGCTGACCCGGCTGGCGGAGGAGTACCGGGACGTTGCGAACATCCACGTGTCCGCAGTGGAGCACAAGGACAGGATCGTGTTTCTGCACGCGGTCGAGGAAGGCCCCGCCTCGCAAAGCTACGGCATTCAGGTGGCTCAGCTCGCCGGCATCCCGACTTCGGTCGTGCGCGCCGCGAAAAGGCATCTCGCAAAGCTCGAGGAGGATGCCGCGGCGCGCAATCCCCAGGGCGATCTTTTCTCAGCGCCCCCGCAAGCGCCCGTCCCGGAGGATCACGCCGCGCTGGCGCTGCTGCGCAAGACCGATCCCGACTCGCTCACGCCGAAGGAAGCACTGGATCTGCTGTACCGGTTGCGCAAGCTCGCCGACGGCGCATAGGCTGCGCCGGTGCCTGCCATGGCCACCCAGAAACGCTACTTGGGTGTGGCGACCGTTTCGATGGCTTGTGGCTGTCCTTGCCGCGCCTGTGCGATTGCAACGGCCAGTTGATGCACGGCCATCGCGTAGTTCTTGCTGCGGTTGTAACGGGTAATGACGTAGAAATTGTTGAGCGACAACCAGTGCTCGTTGCCCTGCGCGTTCTCCAGCGTGAACACGCCGGCCGGCAGATCGGGCGGCAGTGCTTCCAGCGCCTCGACGCCCCGCATCTTCATCTCCGACACCGTCAGATGCGGCTTGACGCCCAGATCGACCAGGTGCTGCACGTCGTTCACCAGAAGCCGCGCCGGCACCGCCACGGCCTGGTCCTGCGCCCAGCCATGGTTTTTCAGGTAGTTGGCCACGCTGCCGACCACGTCCGCCACGTCGTTCCACAGATCGATGCGTCCGTCCGCGTTGAAGTCCACCGCGTAGCGCCGATAGCTGGAAGCGATGAACTGGGGCATGCCCATCGCTCCGGCGAACGATCCTTTGACCTGTAGCGGATCGAGGCTGTTCTCGCGAGAGAGCAGGAGAAATTCCTCGAGTTCCGAAAGAAAGAATTCATTGCGCCGCGGCCCATGAAAGCCCAGCGTGTACAGCGAATCGATCACGCGGAAATTTCCCAGGTGCCGCCCGTAAATGGTCTCGACGCCGAGAATGGCAACGATCACCTCCTCGGGCACGCCGTACGCCGCCCGCGCCTGCGCGAGTACCGCGTGATGGTCGCGCCAGAAAGCGACCCCGCCCTCGATGCGCAGCGGCGTAACGAAAAGGCTGCGGAACTGGTGCCAAGGCCGGCTGGTGGCCGGTGCGGTGAACGCTCTGATGACTCCGTCCTGCGGCTTGATCTGGCGAAAGGTCTCGCGCAGGCGTTCGGCGTCGAGTCCGTGCCGTTCCCGCAGCCGTTCGATGAAGGCTTCGACCGCCGGCGTGAGCGATACCCGGTCGGGCGCCTGGGCCGGTGCCGCGGTGATCAGCCCTGCACCCATGCCGGCCAGCAGCAGGACATTCATCGCAATGCGTCGATTCATTCCACCTCGCGATCGATGACCACGCGAACGCCTCGCGCGCCAGGCCTGATCTCGGCGCTGTAGCCCTCCAGATCGCCGCTCGAAGTCTGCGCCTCGCCGCTCTTCGACACTCTGGCACCGACCACCACGCGCGAAGCCGAGGAGAGATTCGCCCCCGGCGTCATGGCCATCGTGTCATCCAGGGTGAAATCATACGGAAGGTTCTTTACCTGCAGACGAAGGACGGCAAGCGGCGCGCGTGCTCCATCGGCCGAACGCGCAAAGACGAATACCGTGTCGTCGGGTCCGGCGCGCGCGGCAAGTTCGGGGGCAAGGCTGACCGTGCCGGAGACCTTGCTTCCCGCGACCGCGCCGCCCATCCTGGATCTGGCCTGCGCAATGGCCGATCGCAGCGCCGGGCCGAGCTCCGGCTCTGCGTCGGAGATGGCGAGCAGACGCTCCCAGTAGGCGATCGCCGCCTTGTAGTCCCCGCGGGTGAACGCCGCGCCGCCGGCCAGCGCCAGCGCCTTTTGGTGGCGCGGGTCGAGCTGCAGCGCGCGTTCGAGAATCCGGGTCGGCTCACCGGAGAGCTTGCCGCCCTTGACGATGGCCAGCGCTTCCGCGTAATCGGTCAGCGTGTTCGCATCCTGCGGCCGCAGCCGCGCCGCTTCTCCCCAGGCCCGCGCCGAATCCTCATAGCGTTCCAGCGCCTTGTAGGCGCGCCCGAGCATGACCCATCCCTCCCAGTCGTCGGGTTGTTCCTTCAGCCGGGCGGCGAGCTGTTCGGTCATGCTCTGGAACTGCTCCGGCGTCACCGGGGAGACGGCCGCGCTGGATGAAGTCTCGATCGCCTCGTGAGCTCCCAGCGCCAGATAAAGCAGCGCGGCGGCCAGCGGCATTCCCAGTCCGACCGCGCCGGCCACGACGATCCTGCGATGACCGGATTCTTGGGGCGAAGTCGCTACGTCGGTCTCTTCGAGCACGCGCCGCTCCAGGTCGGTCCTGGCCCGATCGTACTGGTCACGGTCGATGAGACCCATCCTGCGGTCGGATTCGAGTTCGGCGAGCGCGTCGCGCAACACCTCCAGGTTGGATCGGCCCGGTGCGATCAACGGTCTGGCAGGACGCCTGAGAAGCGGCCACAGCACCGAGGCAAGAGCCACCAGCAGCAACGCGGCCGCCGAGACCAGAAACTGCCAGCTCACTTCGACGTTTCCCGCTCGGCGGAGAGCAGCGCTCGAGCCCGTGCGCGCTCTTGCTCGCTCAATTCGCCTTCGTCCTCCATCCGGCGGGCGCGGCGGCGCAGGTAGAGCGCAGCGGCTGCCGCGCCCAGGACGAGCAGCACGAAGGGGCCAGCCCACAGCAACAGCGTGGTGTTCTTGAGCGGAGGCTTGTAGAGAACAAAATCGCCATAGCGCTGCACCATGAACGCGCGGATCTCCTCGTCGCTGCGTCCGGCCTTGATCATTTCCCGCACCTGGTTTCTCAGGTCCACCGCGAGATCCGCGTTGGACTCGGCCAGCGACTGGTTCTGGCAGACCAGACAGCGCAACTCGGAAGCCACGCGGGCCAGGCGCCTTTCAAGCTGTGGGTCGAGCGCGGAAGGCGGCTCGCCGGCAACCGCGACACTGCACACAACCCACAAGGCGGCCAGCCACTTCATGATTGGAGCCTTTGCACCAGCGGAAGAATCGTGGCTTCCAGCACCTTGGGCGTCAACGGCCCGATGTGCTTGTAGCGGATGATGCCCTGCTTGTCGATGACGAAAGTCTCCGGCACACCGTAGACGCCGTAGTCGATCCCGACCCGGCCGTCGGGATCCACGACGATCTGCGTGTACGGATCGCCGTGCCGGGCCAGCCACTTGAGGGCGGCGTCGGTCTGGTCCTTGTAGTTGAAGCCCACGATTGGCACCGTTTTCCTGCGGGCCAGATCGACCAGATGCGGATGCTCCTCCAGACAGGGCGCACACCAGGAGGCCCATACGTTCAGCAGCCAGACCTGGCCGCGCAGATCCTCCGGCGCGAGCGTCTTTCCGGGCTCGCGCAACTTCGGCAGAGTGAACTGCGGCGCCGGCTTGTCGATCAGCGGAGAGGGTACTTCGCGCGGATTGAGCGACAGGCCGATCGCGAGAAAAACCACCAGCAGCAGAAAAACCGCGAGCGGAATGAGGAATCGGGTCATGCGATGGGAAGAAGCCGCAAAGCGCTAGACGCCGTGGGAGCACGGATCGGGGAAGCGGCCATCGTCACGCTCGCAGCCTTCACGGTAGTCACGCCGCCGCAGCGCTCGCGCCCGCCGGCGCGCTGCGCTCCGCACGTCGCGCCAGACGGTAGCGCCGGTCCGTCACCGCCAGAATCCCTCCCAGCGCCATCAGGAAGGCACCGCCCCAGATCCAGTCCACGAACGGCTTGTGATAGACGCGCACGACCCAGGCGCCGGCGCCCAGCGGCTCTCCCAGCGACACGTAGAGATCGCGCGTGAATCCGGTATCGATCGCCGCTTCTGTCATCGGCATCTGCTGCACATGGTAGATGCGCTTCTCGGGCTGCAGTGTCGTCACGCGCTTCTCGCCTCTGTGGACCGAGAAGATGCCTCTCGTGGCGTCGTAGTTCGGGCCCTTGACGCCGATCAGGCCGTCGAGGCGGAAGGAGTAGCCGCCCGCCTCGACAGCATCGCCCACCTGCATGCGCACGTCCTTTTCGGTTTCGTACCCCTTGACCAAGGTGACGCCCACGATGAACACGGCGACTCCGAAATGCGCCAGCAGCATTCCGTAGTACCCCCGGGGCAAGTGCTTCAGGTAAGCGGCCCGAGCGGCCCCGCCGGTGTAGGCGAGCTGGGAGAGTCGCTCCCACAGGTTTGCGACGCCGGTAGCCGTGATCCACACCGCAAGCAGCAGTCCGAATGCGATCATCGGCGTCCACTTGCCCAACGTGAACGGCAGAAGCGCTGCGGTAACCAGAGCCACCGCACCGGCCCACTTCAGGCGTAGCGCCAGATCCGGAAGTTCAGCGCGCTTCCACTTGGCCAGCGGGCCCACACCCATCAGGAACAAGGCCGGCGCCATCAACGGCAGGAACACGGCCTCGAAATACGGCGGACCAACGGAGATCTTGCCCAGTCCGAGCGCATCGAGGAACAGCGGATAGAGCGTGCCGAGCATCACGGAAGCCGCGGCCACCATGAGCAGAACGTTGTTCGCCAGCAGCGCCGACTCGCGCGACATCGCGCTGAACTGCCCGCCGAGACCCACGCGCGGCGCGCGCCATGCGAACAGGGCGAGCGAGGCTCCGATCACCAGCACCAGGAACGCCAGGATGAAGACGCCCCGCGCCGGATCGGTGGCGAACGCATGCACCGAGGTGAGCACGCCCGAGCGAACCAGGAACGTGCCAAGCAGAGAGAGCGAGAACGTGATGATGGCGAGCAGCACGGTCCACGCCTTGAAGCTACCGCGCTTCTCGGTCACCGCCAGCGAATGCATGAGCGCCGTACCGGTCAGCCACGGCATGAAAGAGGCGTTCTCCACCGGGTCCCAGAACCACCACCCGCCCCAACCCAGTTCGTAATACGCCCACCAGCTTCCGAGCGCGATGCCGACCGTCAGGAACACCCATGCCATGGTGGTCCACGGCCGCGACCAGCGCGCCCAGGTAGCGTCGAGCTGACCGCCGAGCAGCGCGGCTATGGAAAAGGCAAAGACCACCGAGAAGCCGACGTAACCCATGTACAGCATCGGCGGATGAATCACCATCCCCGGGTCCTGCAGCAGCGGGTTGAGGTCGCGCCCGTCCGGCGCCGGCGGCAGCAGTCGCTCGAACGGATTGGACGTCAGGAGCATGAAGAGCAGGAAGCCGATCGAGATAAGTGCCATGACGGCCAGGATCCGCGCCACCATCTGCAGCGGCAGGTGCCGGCTCGCGATGGAGACGCCGAACATCCATCCGGAGAGCATCAGGACCCACAACAGCAGCGAGCCCTCGTGGCTCCCCCATGTGGCTGCGAGGCGGTAGTACCAGGGCAGGCTGGAGTTGGAATTCGATGCGACGTTGAGCACCGAGAAATCGTTCGACAGGAAAGAATACGCCAGGCAGCCGAAGGCGAACGCGACCAGGAAGAATTGCGCGCGCGCCGCGGGACGGGCCACGCCCATCCAGGCCACCGTGCCGCGGGCCGCGCCGGCCAGTGGCAGCGTCGCCTGCACACAGGCGACGGTCAGAGCGACGATCAGCGAGAAATGGCCGAGCTCCGGAATCATCGATAGGGTACCCGTCACGCCCTGCGCCTCACTTGCTTTCCACCAGCGTCTTCTGCGATTCGCGCACGGCCTTGTGCGCGCGCTCCACGGCATCCGCGGCTTCCGGCGGCATGTAATTTTCGTCGTGCTTGGCCAACACCTGGTCGGCGTGGAACACGCCGTCGGAGCGCAGCTTGCCCTGCGCGACGACGCCCTTGCCCTCCTTGAACAGATCGGGAAGGATGCCGCTATAGACCACCGGGATTGCCTTGGCCGTATCCGTCACCACGAAGCGCACTGTCAATCCGTCCGGCTGACGCTGCAGGCTGCCGACCTCGACCAGCCCGCCGATGCGGAAACTGCGGCCCACCGGTGCTTCGTTGGCCGCGACCTGCGTGGGCGTGAAGAAGAAGACCAGGTTGCTGCGAAAGGCGTTCAGGACCAGCCCGGCGGCTACGGCCAGCGCGGCCAGACCGGCGCAGATCAGCGCAAGGCGTTTATGCCGCGGCTTCATGCTTCGCTTCCTTCGGATTCCACCTTACGACCCGTCAGGGCGCGCAGAGTTCGGCTGCGCCGCCTGAGCTGCCACACCTCGACCCCGAGCACGACCGCCGTCACCAGATAGGAGCCCCAGACATAGAGGGCGTATCCGCCCATCGCGAAGAACTCCGACACGCTATCCCACTGCATCGCTTCACCTTATCGTTTGCTTCAAGAGCAATGCTCTCTGCGCAAGACCCAGCGCACCGAGCAAACACGAGTCCGGAGGCAACCCGGCGACCTGTGCCGGCAGCCGGCGCACACAATCACGGTTCCACTCATTGGCTCACTGTCGTTGTGCTTCTCCTCGGCGTCGCCTGCATCATCCGCGGTGGGCGCTTGTTCCTTCATGGTTCGCGCAACCAGGCGGCGCCGCGTTCGCGCTCGAGGATGATGAGGCGCACGCGCATCAGCGACACCGCGATCGAATACATCCAGAAGGCGAACGCCATGACCAGCATTCCGGCCAGCATGGCCGCCGCCATGCTCGGCGCCCGTGTCAGGCTCACCGACGCGCCCTGGTGCAGCGTATTCCACCATTGGACCGAAAAATAGATGATGGGTACGTTCACCACGCCGACCAGGGCCAGCACGGCCGACGCCTTGTCGCCGCGCCGCGGATCGTCGATCGCCGCCACAAGGGACAGATAGCCGATGTACAGGAACAACAGGATCAACTCCGAGGTGAGCCGCGCGTCCCATACCCACCAGGTGCCCCAGGTCGGCCTGCCCCACAGCGACCCGGTCCACAGCGCAATGAAGGTCATGAGCGCACCGGTGGGCGCCAGCGCGTGGGCCATCATGGAGGACAGGCGCGTGTTGAAGACCAGGCCGATGCCGGCCCAGAACGCCATCACGACGTAGATGAACATCGACATCCACGCTGCCGGCACGTGAATGAAGATGATCCGGTAGGCCTCCCCTTGCTGAAAATCCGTCGGCGCCACGAAGAACCCGATGTAGAGCCCGGCCGCCGTCGATACCACCGCCAGCGTGGCGAACCACGGCACCATCTTCCCCGCGAGCGGGTAGAAGGTCTGCGGCGAGGAGTATTTCCAGATGTTCACGTCAAGACACCGAACGAAATGACCACGGTGGACCCAGAGAAAAAAACAGCCTCGGCTCGAATCCGCAAGCCAGGTTCCTGGGCTCGCCGGGCTCTTGGCGCGCGCTTTGTCCTTGGCAGTGCATCTCTCTTCGCGCGCTTGCTCCGTGCTTCGTCACTCCAGCGCGATGCGGATCGCCGTCGCGGTTGCCCAAGGCGCAACCACCAGCGCGATCAGCAACATCGCGCCCAGCAGCGAGAGCTGTCCGCCGATTGGCATTGCGGCAGCGGCCGCGACCACCGCAGACGCCCCGAAGATCAGCGTCGGAACGTACAGCGGCAGAACCAGCAGTGCAATCAGCGCTCCGCCACCGCGCACGCCGAGGGTCAGCGCCGCGCCGACCGCACCGAGCAGCGAGAGCACAGGCGTGCCGATCAGCAGCGACCAGAGCAGCGCGAGCAGCGCCTGCCTCGGCAGATCGAACTGCAGACCGATCAGCGGCGCAACCACGACTAGCGGAAAGCCCGTCGTCAGCCAATGCCCGGCCACCTTCGCCAGAACCAGCACGGACAGCGGTTGCGGCGCCAGAGCCATCTGCTCCAGTGTGCCGTCCGCGAAGTCGGACGCGAACAGTCTGCCCAGCGCCAGCATTGAAGCCAGCAGCGCGGCGACCCAGACCACTCCAGGTCCGATCTCGCGCAGTCGCTCCGGCTCCGGCCCCGCCCCGAGTGGGAACAGGCTGGCGGCAATGACAAAGAAGAACAGCGTTGTCAGCACATCGGCGCGTCGCCGCACCGCTACCCGCAGATCCCGTCCGACGATAGCAAGGCAGGCGCTGCCCAGCGAGCCACTCACCGCAGCTCCAGCGATCGGGACTGCACGCTGAGTTCGACATCCTGGTGGGTCGTGAAGACGACAACGCCTCCTTGCGCCGCGTGGGCCTCGATCCGGCGGCACACCCGTTGGACAGCCGTCTGGTCGAGCGCACTGAAGGGTTCATCGAGAATCCACAGCGGTTGCCCGCGCGACAGCGCCAGCCGGGTGAGCGCCACGCGCCGTCGCTGTCCCTGCGACAGCCACTGCACGGGCAGATCGGCCACGTCGTTCAGGCCTTCCGCAGACAGGCCAGCGCGCACGGCTTCTGCGTCGCAGGCAACGCCGGCCAGCGCCGACGCCGCGCGCAAGTTTTCCACGGCGGAGAGGTCTTCCTTCAACGCGTTGGCATGGCCGATGAATACCAGCTGCGCGGCGTACGCCTCTCTGCAACGCGCGATCGGCGCGTCCCGCCAGCGCACCTCGCCGGTCGCAGGCTGCGACAACCCGGCCAGAATGCGCAACAGGCTGGTCTTGCCTGCGCCGTTTTCGCCTCGCACGCACAGCGCCTCGCCGGCAGAAATCGAAAATCCCAAACACTGGAAAAGCCGGCGGGTGCCGCGGATGCAGCTCAGATCAACGGCCTGGAGCATGGACGGTGGGTTGAAGGCGCGCGGCATTATAGCCGACCGAAACACGCGCACCCACCGCGCCGCATCTGCGGCTTCGTGGTCACCGAGCGACGCTGTCCGGGCGCTGGGCCACCCGTGCCCCGGCCGCGGGTCTCAACGCCTGCGGGCAGGCGCCCCATGGAGGCCTTTGCCGTCCATGCTCGGAAAGTGCTAAAAACACGTCCGGCTCACCGAGGGGAGGCTTGGGTGTTATCGCCGCGGATCGAGGAGCATCGTCAGGCAGCCGCGCATGCCGGGTTGAAATACGTCACGGACGGGGTGCCCGGAATTCGCCGCCGCCGCGCGGGCAAAGGCTGGATCTATTTCGGTCCGGACGGGCAGCGCATCACCGATCCCCAGGTACGCAGGCGCATCGCGAGCCTTGCCATCCCGCCGGCATGGACCGAAGTCTGGATCTGCCCCGATCCCGAGGGCCACATCCAGGCCACAGCGCGCGATGCCCGCGGTCGCAAGCAGTACCGCTACCACCCGCTGTATCGCGAGGCGCGCGATCGATCGAAGTTCCGTCGAGTGCTGGAGTTCAGCGAGATACTTCCCGGCATCCGCGACCGGGTCGAACGCGATCTGCGCGCTGCGAACCTCAGCCGCAGACAAGTTCTTGCCACCGTCGTCAGCCTGCTCGACAAGACGCTCATCCGAGTAGGCAACGACGAATACACGCGGGAAAACAACTCGTTCGGCTTGACCACCCTGCGCCGGCGGCACGTGGAGATTCAGGGTTCGCGGTTGCGCTTCAGCTTTCGCGGCAAGAGCGGCGTGCAGCACGAGGTGGCGATCAGCGACCGGCGCCTCGCGCGGCTCGTCCAGCAGTGCCAGGACCTTCCCGGCCAGGAGTTGTTTCAATATCTGGATGCATCGGGGCGGCGCCAGTCGGTTTCGTCCGATGACGTGAACGAGTACCTGCGCCAGGTCAGCGGACGCGACATCACCGCCAAGGACTTCCGGACTTGGGCAGGTACGATGCTCGCCGCGAAGGAGCTGTGGTCTGCCGGACCCGCACCGAGCATGCGTCAAGCCAACCGCAACGTGATCCGAGCTATCGATGCGGTGGCAAAGCGGCTCGGCAACACCCGCGCGGTCTGTCGCAAGTACTACGTTCATCCGGTTCTGATCGAGGCCTATCTCGCAGGACGCACTGGTGTGCTCGCGAGCGACAGCGCAGTCAACGGCGCCCGACGCAGAGGTAAGGCGGCTTTACGTCGCGACGAAGTGGCGGTGCTGCAGTTCCTCCAGAGCCAGAGCCCGTAGCCGGCCAGCGCGGACTTCCTGGTTGCCTTCACGCACGCGCTCGCCGTCGGGTGAGAATCGCAAGCACTAGCCCTGCAAACGGTTTTTGGTGGATACTTGGAGCGAATCCATCGGCGTGCGGGAACTTCCAAGTTGTTCTCAGGTCAGGAAATGGATTCGAATAACACCATAAGCTTTTGATTAGTTAAGTAGCGAATAACAACAGCCAATCTCGGACGGACGGGGACGCCACGAGATTGCGCACGGGCAAGGAGTACATGGAGACCGAGAGGCGCCGCGGCGCGACGGGGCGCGTTTCCTTGTGCCGCAGCGCCCACATTCAATGACTCGAACTTCGCCAAGGGAGGCGTTGCTTGATGTCACGGGCAATGAAGGCAAGTGTTCGGAGTCACCGACACACAGTGCCGGCAACGACTGCGAACCTGTATCCGAATAGGCTTGCGTCGATGGCGGACAGAAACGGGCTGTTTCGTCGCGTCCTCGCTCGCCCACGAGTCGAGCGGGTCAGCGAGGGAGATGTTTTATCTGGCGGAGAGGGTGGGATTCGAACCCACGTGCCGGGTTACCCCGACCATCTGATTTCGAGTCAGCGCCGTTATGACCGCTTCGGTACCTCTCCGGCGAAGGTGTCATTCTACCAGCCCGCCTCTGGCGCGCCCATGCCTCATCGCTTGAGGGCCCCGTGAGCACCCCGGCGCGCAAACGCTTGAAGCGGGCTCTCGCCGCCGCCGGCGAGGCGCTGTCCATGTCCAAAGTGACCACGGCAGCGCTGCTTGTCGCTCTGCCGTCGGTCGATCTCGGGCCGCTGATCGAACGTCCCGTCGCCCCGGTCGAAAAGGCAGCCGAACTGGTCGTGGTAACGCGGAATTCTCCGACCACGCGCTACATCGGTCCGGATGGCGACTACATCGGGTTCGAGCAGGATCTCGTGGAACTCTTCGCCAAGGAACTCGGAACCAGCGTGCGCATGGTCGTGCGAGAACGCTTCTCCGACATCGTTTCCACGATCGCCAACGGCTATGCCCATCTGGCCGCGGCCGGACTGAGCGCTACTCAGGAGCGGGAGCCTGCGCTGACCTTCGGTCCCGCCTATCTCACCGCGCGCAAGGCGGTGGTGTACAACACCGACAAGCCCAGACCGCGCAGCCTGAAGGAACTCGTGGGGAAAAAGATCGCCGTGCTCGCCGGCTCGAGCAGCGCCGACAAACTGAAGCTCGAGGCGGGCCAGATTCCCGGTCTGCGCTGGGAGGAAACTCCGGCGGCGAGCGTCGATCCGCTGCTGGACAGGCTGGCAGCCGGAAAGCTCGATTACGTGGTCACCGATTCGCACGCCGCGGAGCTGGCGCGCAATTTCTACCCGAACATCGCCACCGCGTTCACTTTCGGCACGCCCGAGCCGCTGGCCTGGGCCATGCCGAAGAATGCCGATCCGCATCTGGTCAGAAGCGTGCACCAGTTCTTCGGCCGCATCCGGGCCAACGGTACCTTGCGCATGCTGGTCGACCGGCACTTCGGCCACATCCATCGTCTCACCCAAGGCGACATCGTGGCCTTCCTCGCCAGACGGCAGACGGTTCTGCCGCGCTACGCCGATGCTTTCAAGGAAGCGCAGGAAATCACCGGGATCGACTGGCGGCTCATCGCCGCGCTCGGATTCCAGGAGTCGCATTGGAACCCCATTGCCACGAGCCCGACCGGGGTACGCGGGCTGATGATGCTGACGGCCAGCACCGCCGATCGCCTGGGAGTGACCGACCGGCTCGACCCGTATCAGAACATCCTGGCCGGTGCACGCTATCTGCAGTTGCTGCGGCAAGCGCTGCCCGAGCGGATTCCCGAACCGGATCGCACTTGGATCGCCCTTGCCGCTTACAACGTCGGCTACGGGCACGTGGAAGATGCCCGCGTGCTCGCACAGCGTCAGGGACTCAATCCGGATTCGTGGATCGACCTGAAGAAGACGCTACCGCTGCTTGCCCGCTCGGATTACTACACCACCGTCAGATACGGCTTCGCGCGCGGCGCCGAAGCGGTGATCCTCACCGAGAACGTGCGCAACTACTACGACATCCTGCAGCGTTTCGAGGAACCGCACCGACCGCTGCTCGCGCCTTCGTTGACCGCCAGCGCGGCGCTGCGCTGAAGGCTATGCGGTGCGGATCTCCGCCGCGCCCGCCATGTACGGACGGAGCACGGCCGGGATTTCGACGCTGCCGTCCGCGCGCTGGTAGTTCTCCAGGACTGCAATCAGCGTCCGGCCGACCGCCAGACCGGAACCGTTCAGGGTGTGCACCAGCTCCGGTTTGCCTTTCTCGTTTCGGAACCGGGCCTGCATGCGCCGCGCCTGGAACGTCTCGAAGTTCGAGCACGAAGAAATCTCGCGATACGCTCGCTGGCCAGGAAGCCAGACCTCGATGTCGTAGGTCTTGGCGGCCGCGAAGCCCATGTCGCCGGTGCACAGCGTGACCACCCGGTAGGGCAGTTCCAGCTTCTTCAGGATGGCCTCCGCGTGTCCGGTCAACGCTTCCAGCGATTCGTAGGACCGTTCCGGGTGAACGATCTGGACCAGCTCGACTTTGTCGAACTGGTGCTGGCGGATCATTCCGCGCGTATCCTTGCCGTAGGAGCCAGCCTCGGAGCGAAAGCACGGGCTGTGGCAGACGAACTTCAGGGGCAGTTGCTCCAGGGGCACGATTTCATCGCGCACGATGTTGGTCACCGGCACTTCCGCGGTCGGGATCAGATAGAACTTGCCGCCGTCCGCCCGGGGAACCGAGAACAGGTCCACTTCGAACTTGGGCAGCTGACCGGTTCCGCGCATGGAATCGGCGTTGACCAGGTACGGTGCATAGACTTCGGTGTAACCGTGTTCGCGCGTGTGTACGTCGAGCATGAACTGGGCGATCGCGCGATGCAGGCGTGCGATCGCGCCAGTCATCAGTACGAAGCGCGCGCCAGCGATCTTCGCCGCGCGCTCGAAGTCGAGCATGCCGAGGGCCGCGCCGAGATCCACATGGTCCCTCGGCCGGAAATCGAACGCGCGCGGCTCGCCGGACCGCCGCACCTCGACGTTGTCTTCCGGGGATTTCCCAACCGGAACGCTGGCATGGGGGACATTCGGAACGCCCAGCAGATACTGCTCGAGCCGCGCCTGGATATCGGCCAGCTCGCTTTCCAGCTGCTTCAGCTCGTCGCCGACTCTCGCCATCTCCGCCATGAGCGCGCAGGCATCCCGGCCGGCCTTCTTCATCTCGCCGATCTTCTTCGACGCTGCGTTGCGCAGCGCTTGCAGCTCCTGCGTGCGGGTCTGTACCTTCTTGCGGGCGTCTTCCAGCTCGCGAAACGTCTGCACGTCGAGCGCGATGCCGCGCGTGGCCAGTCGCGCCGCTACGGCCTGCAAATCGCTTCTGAGCAGGTGTACGTCGAGCATCGCTCTTTTCTCGGCGTCTGTGCGGTCAATCTTCCTTTTTCGCCTTGCGGTCGAGTTCGCGCAGGTGTTCGAGCCTTTCCGCGATCCTCGCTTCCAGCCCGCGCGGCGTGGGGCGATAGAACTGCCGCGCTTGCATGTCGTCCGGAAAGTAGTTCTCACCGGCCGCGTAGGCCTCCGGTTCGTCGTGGGCATAGCGATAGCGTTTGCCGTAGCCCAGCTCTCTCATCAGCCGCGTCGGTGCATTTCGCAGACGCTGTGGTACCGGCCGCGATCGATCCGACTCCACCGTCGCGCGCGCCTCATTATAGGCGAGGTACACCGCGTTGCTCTTCGGCGCGCAGGCCAGGTAGATGACGGCCTGCGCGAGCGCCAGCTCGCCTTCCGGCGAGCCGAGCCGCTCATAGGTTTCGCAGGCATCGAGCGCAACCGACAGTGCCCGCGGGTCGGCGAGCCCCACGTCCTCCACTGCCATGCGGATCATTCTGCGGCCAACGTACAGTGGATCGGCGCCCCCATCGAGCATGCGCACCAGCCAGTAGAGCGCGGCGTCCGGAGAAGAACCCCGCACCGACTTGTGCAGGGCCGAGATCTGGTCATAGAAGGCGTCACCGCCCTTGTCGAAGCGGCGTAGATTGCGCCCCAGCGTGCGCTGCGCGAACTGCTCGTCCACCTCGCGGCTCTTCTCGCTGCGCGCGGCGTTGGCGATGGCCTCCAGCATGTTGAACAGCCTGCGCGCATCGCCGTCCGCCGCGCCGACGATCATGTCCTTCGCCCCTTCGGTGAATCCCAGCTCCGGGAAGGCGCGCGCATGCGCGCGCTCGAACAGCTCGGCCAGTTCACGGTCGCCCAGCGCGGTAAGCACATAGACCGTCGCGCGCGACAGCAGCGCCGAATTGACCTCGAACGAAGGATTCTCCGTGGTGGCGCCGATGAAAGTCAGCAGACCCTGTTCGACATAGGGGAGAAACGCGTCCTGCTGCGCCTTGTTGAAGCGGTGTACTTCGTCGACGAACAGAATGGTGCGCCGGCCGCTCGCCTGCAGAACGGCCTCGGCGCGGGCCACCGCCTCGCGGATATCCTTGACGCCCGAAAGCACCGCGGAGATCTGGATGAACTGCGCATCGAAGGCTTGCGCCATGAGGCGCGCGAGTGTCGTCTTGCCGGTGCCCGGCGGACCCCAGAGGATCATCGAGTGGGGCGCGCCCGACTCGAAGGCCACGCGCAGCGGCTTGCCCGGACCGAGCAGATGCTCCTGACCGACCACTTCCTCCAGCCGCCGCGGCCGCATCGACTCCGCAAGCGGGGCTGGGGGCTGACGCGGTTCGAAGAGGTCAGTCGGCATGAGAGTATTTCACCACGGATGCGCAGCACCCCGACAAAAGGCGCAAAGAGAGGATCACTGCGCGAAAGCCGCGAAGAAAAGCGTGAATCGTTCGGGGCCTTTGTGCTGCGCGCTAGATCCTGCGTCCCGGCGGTCGATGCTAGTCCGTGACCACGTCGGCGCCCGGCGGCGGGGTAAAGCTGAAGGTGCCGGGCGCAAAACCGGGATTGCGCTCCAGCCGGGAGAAGCGGATCACGGTCTTCTGGCCGAAGTGGTCATACAGCTCCATCGTAGCCAGGGTGTTCTTCGCGAATCCCATCCGCACGCGTTCGAACAGGCTGTCCTCCTCGTACGGCCGGGCCTGCAGCCAATCCAGTCCACCCTTTCTGCCCTGCGCCTCCAGCGAGAAGAAGCGTTCGATCTCGTCCGTGCCCGCCAGCAGCGCGGCCGGGCTCGAGCCCAGCGCCTTGTCGAGCTTGCGGATGGTGACCTGGTTGAGGTCCTTGTCGTAGATCCAGAGCCGCTCGCCGTCGGCAACGATCAGCTGCACGAAGGGTTTCTTGTACTCCCAGCGGAACCTGCCCGGACGGAAGAATTCCACGGTCCCGCTCGATTGCTGGACATCCTTGCCTTCCGGGCCCGTGACCGTCTGGGTGAAATCGGCCCGGGCGGCGCGGGTCGTCTGAATGAATGCTTCCAGCTGCTCGATCGGGCCGGCAGCCGCCGGCAGTGCGAACGCCCACAGCAAAGGGAGCAGTCTCGCCGTGTGCATTCAGAACTTCTTCTTGCGCTCGATCTGAGAGATCCTGCCGCCGGTGAGCCTTACCGTGGTGGTAAACGGATCGGCTACGGTCGGCAGGTAGTACCAAGTCTTGACGGTCTGGCTCAATTCCCCGCGCAGGACATGGCGCTGCGGGATTCTGCGGCCGCTGACCGGATCGATCAGCACCGAATCCTGGACGATGGCGTGGGAGCGCGTGTCCAGCCCGTCGGTCGATTCATAGTCCGGCGGCCCGGCGCGCTGAAGCAGCTCGGCTTCGCTCATGCCGATTTCGAGCCGGATGTAGACGTCGAAGGCCATCCCGCGCACACGTTCCTCGCCGGAGGCGGCGCTCCCGGCGAGCGCAAGCGCCGCCAGCAGGAATTTGACCGAGCCCCTCATGGTCTTGTGTACGCCCCTTAGCCAGAAACATCCGACAACCGGATCAGGCCTCGGTTCTCGACGGCGCGATGACTTCGCGATTGCCGTTCGAGGACATCGGCGAGACCAGGCCGGCACGTTCCATCTGCTCGATGAGCCGGGCGGCACGGTTGTAACCGATGCGCAGGTGGCGCTGCACCAGCGAGATCGACGCCCTGCGCGATTTCAGGACGATTTCGACCGCCTGGTCGTAAAGCGGATCGCTCTCGCCGCCGCCCATCGGTCCGCCCGTGCCATTGTCGAGCTCGGCTTCCAACGGCTCGAGCACCTCATCGATGTATTGAGGCTGGGCGCGCGCCTTGAGGTAGTCGACCACCTTGTGCACTTCCTGGTCCGCCACGAAAGCGCCATGCACGCGCTGCGGATAGCCGGTGCCGGGCGGGAGAAAGAGCATGTCGCCCTGCCCCAGCAGCTGCTCGGCGCCCATCTGGTCCAGGATCGTGCGCGAATCCACCCGGCTGGAAACCTGGAACGCGATCCGCGTCGGAATGTTCGCCTTGATGAGCCCGGTGATCACGTCCACCGAGGGACGCTGCGTGGCCAGAATCAGGTGGATGCCGGCCGCGCGCGCCTTTTGCGCCAGCCGCGCAATCAGTTCCTCCACCTTCTTTCCCACGACCATCATGAGGTCCGCCAGCTCGTCGATCACGACCACCACGAGCGGCAACTCCTGGAGCGGCTCCGGATTCTCCGGCGTGATGGTGAAGGGATTGGTCAGCGGCCTGCCGGCTTTGGCCGCTTCCCTGACCTTCTGGTTGAACCCGGACAGGTTGCGCACACCCAGAGCCGACAGCAGCCGATAGCGCCGGTCCATTTCGCCCACGCACCAGTTCAATGCCTGCGCCGCCTGCTTCATGTCGGTGACCACCGGAGCCAGCAGGTGCGGGATACCCTCGTAGGCCGACAGCTCGAGCATCTTCGGATCGACCAGGATCAGGCGCACCTCGTTCGCGGTCGCCTTGTACAGCAGCGACAGAATCATCGCGTTGATCGCGACCGATTTCCCCGAGCCCGTGGTGCCGGCCACCAAGAGGTGGGGCATTCGCGCCAGATCGGCGACCACGGGGTGGCCGGCAATGTCCTTGCCCAAGGCCAGCGTCAGCGGCGAAGGCGGATCGGCGTAGATCTGCGAGGACAGGATTTCGGAGAGCCGCACGACCTGGCGCCTCGGATTGGGAATCTCCAGCCCCATGCAGCTCTTGCCCGGAATCGTTTCCACCACGCGCACGCTGACCACCGACAGCGCGCGCGCCAGATCCTTGACGAGGTTGATGATCTGCGCGCCTTTGACGCCCACCGCTGGCTCGATCTCGTAGCGCGTGATCACCGGTCCGGGCTGGGCCGCCACAACCTTCACCTCGATGCCGAAGTCCATCAGCTTCTTCTCGATCAGCCGCGAGGTGAACTCCAGCGTCTCGGTGGAGAGAACTTCCACGTCGTGCGGCGGCTCGTCGAGCAGATGCAGCGGCGGCAGTTCGGAGTCGGGAAGATCCTCGAACAGCGGCTTCTGCTTCTCCTTGATGACACGGTCGGACTTGCGGATCTCGAGCGCCGGGGATTCGATGCGCACCGGCTCGTGTTCGATCTTTTCCTTCACTTCCTCCACGTGCGCTTCGCGCTGCTCCGCGGCGATTGCGCCGGCCTTGCGGTCGCGCCACGCTTCCCATTGGTCAGCCGCAGCGAGCCACGCGCCTTCAACCCCGGCGCCGATGCGCTCGATCATCGCGATCCAAGACAGCCCCGTGAGCAGCGACAGGCCGATGGCCCACAGCACCAGGAAGAGCAGCGTGCCGCCGGTGAATCCGAATGCGTGATGCGCCAGCTCCGAGAGCGCTGCCCCGACCACACCGCCGGCTCCATGCGGCAGCTCCACACCGAGCGAATGCAGGCGCAGCGCCTCGAAGGCACAGCTTGCCGCCAGCAGGATCACGAAACCGATGCACGCCACGGCGAGCGGGCGGCGATCCGCGTCCCCGGGGGTATGAATGCGGCGATAACTCCGGACGATGCCGACCGCGAACGCGAACAACCACCACCACGCGGAAACGCCGAACAGATACAGGAGAACATCGGCGATCCAGGCGCCGACCTCTCCGCCGGCGTTGGCCACTTGCGAGTCGGTCGCCTGACGCGACCAGCCCGGGTCGAGCGAACTGTAGGTCGCGAGGATCAAGAGGAGATAGAGCGCCGCGCCTACCAGCAGCAGCCACCAGGACTCCCGCAGCAGCGCCGCGATGCGCGGCGGCAGGGGCTTGCGCGGTTCGCGCAGCGCGTTCTTGCTACCCGCAGGGGCAGATCGCAATCGACTTTCCTTTCGGTTTGCAAGATTTTATCTCACGATCGGGACCCACGGCGCGGGTCCGCGCTTTCTGGAACCCGCTTCTGCCTGCTGCTAAAGTTGCGCTGTTTGCGACAACGCTCCACCTTGCGTCCCCATGGCCCAAACCACCAGACACTCCCGCCTGCTGATCCTTGGCTCCGGTCCCGCAGGCTACACTGCCGCGGTCTACGCGGCGCGGGCGAACCTCAAGCCGGTGCTCATCACCGGGCTCGCGCAGGGCGGGCAGTTGATGACCACCACCGACGTGGACAACTGGCCGGCGGACGCCATGGGCGTTCAGGGGCCGGAACTGATGGAGCGCTTTCACAAGCACGCGGAGCGCTTCGGCACGCAGATCATCTTCGACCACATTCATACCGCGAAGCTCCTCGAACGGCCTTTCCGTCTGGCCGGCGATCAGGCCGAATACACCTGCGACGCGCTCATCATCGCGACCGGCGCTTCCGCCAAGTACCTCGGCCTGCCGTCCGAACAGGCGTACATCGGCAAAGGCGTCTCGGCTTGCGCCACCTGCGACGGATTCTTCTACAAGGGCCAGGACGTCGCGGTGGTGGGCGGCGGCAACACGGCGGTGGAAGAGGCGCTGTACCTGTCGAACATCGCCAGGAACGTGACCTTGGTGCACCGGCGGGACAAACTGCGCGCCGAGGCGATCATGGTGGACCGACTCATGGAGAAGACCCGCAACGGCAACATCCGCATCGAGTGGAACCACACCGTGGACGAGGTACTCGGAGACAACAAGGGTGTCACTGGATTGCGGGTGCGCTCCACACGGGGCGAAGGCACCAAGGAGCTGCCGTTGTCCGGCGTGTTCATCGCCATCGGGCACACGCCGAATACCCAGCTCTTCCAGGGCCAGCTCGAAATGAGCAACGGCTACATCATCACCAAGGGCGGACGCGACGGTAACGCGACCGCGACCAGCATTGCCGGCGTGTTTGCCGCGGGCGACGTGCAGGATTACGTCTATCGGCAGGCAGTCACCAGCGCCGGCAGCGGCTGCATGGCCGCGCTCGACGCCGAGCGCTACCTCGGTGGTCTGGATCATTGACGTGGCAGCCACCGCAAAGGCACAGGCAACTTCAACGTCGGATCGACCACCGGAAACGCCAAGGCACGAAGAGCGTGAAGAAAAATCCCGAGTCTCTCGGCGGTGAAATTGGCAATCGATCCTCAGTGTGTCTCCAGCCATGCCCAAGAGACCGATACTGCCGGAAGAACCCGACGACGCCGCGCTGTTGCGCGAAGCACTGAAGGATGTCGCACCGCTACCCGACCCCGGGCGGGTGCTGCATCCGCCCGCGCGCCGTGACCCGGTCGCGGCGCAGACGCGGCGCGACGAGCAGCAGGTCCTGCAGGAAAGCCTGTCGGGAGAGATGTCGATTGAAGCGATGCTCGAGGCGGGCGAGGCGCTCGCCTACTTGCGCGAGGGTATCGACCGCCAGGTACTGCGCAAGCTGCGGCGCGCCCACTGGGTGGTGCAGGACGAGATCGATCTGCACGGGCTGCGGGTCGTCGAGGCGCGCGAGCTGCTGGTGGCATTTCTCAACGAGGCATTGAGAAGCGGGCGGCGCTGCGTACGCATCGTGCATGGCAAGGGACTTCGCTCCGCCGAGCGCACACCGGTGCTGAAGAAGAAGGTCGCCGGCTGGCTGCGGCAACGCGATGAAGTGCTGGCCTACTGCCAGGCGCCGCCGCCCGATGGTGGCAGTGGCGCCCTGCTGGTTCTGCTCAAGGCCAGGCGCGCGACCGGTTGAGTAGGCCGGGTAGTGGAGTTGCGCGTCCGGCGGGGGTGGCGATTGGCTCGCCGCGCACCCTTCAAACTCGAACGCCCCAAAATGGGGCGTCCGGCACGGCTCGTGGCTGCGGCGCCCAGATCGCCCGCAGCCACGAGCAATCCTTAAATCGCCGCCTCGTCCGTTTCCCCCGTTCGGATGCGGATGACCTGCTCCACCGAGGTGACGAAGATCTTGCCGTCGCCGATCTTGCCGGTGCGGGCCGATTTCACAATGGCTTCGATCGCCTGCTCCACCATTCGGTCGGTCACGACCACTTCCACCTTGACCTTGGGCAGGAAGTCCACCACGTACTCGGCGCCCCGGTAGAGCTCCGTGTGACCCTTTTGCCGGCCGAAACCCTTGACCTCGGTGACCGTAAGGCCGGTGACGCCGATCTCGGAAAGCGCTTCGCGCACCTCGTCAAGCTTGAAGGGTTTCACCACGGCTTCGATCTTCTTCATGATCGCTCCCTGAAACGCATTGCGGCCGTCTCATACGCGGCCCCGCGCAGAGTATAGACGCGTTCCGCCAGCCCCGGAAAGCGGCTTTCCGCTGCACTGCTGCCCCGGCGGATCAAGGCACTCGCCCGCCCGCGAGTTACAGACGCACAGGCAAGCCCCGAAAGCGAACCACGAGGCAGGACGCACTCAGCCGCGACTTTCATGAATAATGCAGGCTCGTGCCTTGGGGGCGAGAATCGCTTGTGTCTTTGCGCCGCGCCTGCGCGATCGTGCGGTGAGCGGCGCTAGAGCCCGCCGCGGAATTTGTTGGTGATCGGGAAGCGCCAGTCCTTGCCGAAACCACGCGGGGTGATGCGGATTCCGACCGGCGCCTGGCGCCGCTTGTATTCGCTGACGTGCAGCAGCTTCACCACGCGCTCCACATCCGCGCGGGGGAAGCCTTCGCGCACGATCTCGTCGATGCTGCGGTCTTGCTCGACGTAGCGTTGGACGATCGCATCGAGCACGTCGTAGGGGGGCAGGCTGTCCTGGTCAGTCTGGTTCGGGCGCAGCTCCGCCGACGGCGGCCGGGCGATGACCCGTTCGGGAATCACCTCGCAGACCGTGTTTCGATACCGCGCCAGCCGATACACCATTCCCTTGGTGATGTCCTTCAACACGTCGAAGCCGCCGGCCATGTCGCCGTAGAGCGTCGCATACCCGGTGCTCATTTCGCTCTTGTTGCCGGTGGTGAGCACGATCGACCCGAACTTGTTCGACAGTGCCATCAGCAGCGTCCCCCGGATGCGCGACTGAATATTCTCCTCCGTGGTATCGAAAGGCCGGTCCTTGAACTCGGGCGCGAGCGCGGCCAGAAAGCTGTCGAACACGGGGCGGATGGCGATCTCGCTGTAGCGCACGCCCAGCCGCGCGACAATGACGCGCGCGTCTTCCAGGCTGATGCTGGCGGTGAACTGCGACGGCATCATCACTGCATGCACCCGCTCCGGCCCCAGCGCGTCGGCCGCCACGCAGACGGTGAGTGCGGAGTCGATTCCGCCCGACAGCCCGATCAGCGCGCCGGGAAAGCCGTTCTTGCCGACATAGTCGCGCACGCCGAGCGTCAGGGCCTTGTACACTGCCGCCTCCACGGACAGCTCCGGCGCGACAGGACCGGGCACGGGCTCGGCGCCGCGGAACTCGACCACGGCCAGATCTTCCTCGAACGCGCGCAACTGCTGCGTCACGGCGCCGCGCACGTCCATGACGAAGGACTGGCCGTCGAACACCAGCTCATCCTGTCCGCCAACCCAGTTGCAGAACACCACCGGCATCCCGGCCTCCAGCACGCAGCCGCGCACCACTTCGTGGCGCGTGCGCTGCTTGCCCAGGTGATAGGGCGAAGCATTCAGCACGACCAGCACCTGGGCGCCTGCTGCGCGCGCCGCCTTCGGCGCCTGGCGCTCTCCGGGCGAGGCGCGCAGAGGCTTGCCGGTGGCGAACGCGCGCTCCGGACCCCAGACGTCCTGGCAGATGTTGACCCCGACCATCGTGCCCGCGACGTCGAACACGAGCGCGCCGCTTCCCGACTCGAAATAGCGTTCCTCGTCGAACACTTCCGAGTTGGGCAGGTCGCGCTTGTGGTAGGTGCCGGCCAGGCGCCCGCCCCGCAACAGCGAAGCGGCGTTATAGCGGCGGCCTTCCTGTACGTGGGGATGTCCCACCAGGACGTCGATGCCCTGGACTCTTGCCGCCAGCCGCTCGACCTCGCGCTGGCAGGCCGCGCAGAAGTCGTCCCGCAGCAGCAGATCTTCCGGCGGATAGCCGCAGATGGACAGTTCGGGTGTAAGGAGAAGATCGGCGCCGAGCGCTCTGGCGCGCTCGGCAAACTCCAGGATCCTGAGCGCGTTGCCGGACAGGTCGCCCACCGTGCAGTTGATCTGGGCGATCGCGATTCTCATGGTCGTACTATAGCATTCGCCTGTTTGCACCATGAACGCGCGCCATGAAGTCGAAATCGTCGAGTCGCTCGAAAGCATCAGCGCCGTCGAGTGGGACGCGCTGAGCGGTAACGAGCCGTTTTGCTCCCACGCCTTTCTGAGTGCCCTGGAGAACAGCGGGTGCGTGGGCGCCCGCTCGGGCTGGTCGCCGTGTCACCTGGTGATCCGCCGCTCGGGGCGCATCACCGGTGCGATGCCGCTGTACCGGAAGAGCCACTCGTATGGCGAATACGTCTTCGACTGGGCCTGGGCCGAAGCCTATCGCCGCCATGGGCTGCGCTACTACCCGAAACTGGTCAGCGCCGTACCCTTCACACCGGTCACCGGCAGCCGTTTGCTCGCCAGCGATGCGGAAACAAAGGCTGCTCTGATCGCGGCGGCGCTTCGCTTCGCGGCCGAGCAGCGCATGTCTTCACTGCACTGCCTGTTCCCGATCGCGCCGGAAGCGCAACTGATGCAACAGGCCGGGATGCTGATCCGGCAAACCGTGCAGTTCCACTGGCGAAACGACGGCTATTCGAGCTTCGACGATTTCCTGGGCCGCATGAACCACGACAAGCGCAAGAAGATCCGGCAGGAGCGGACAAAGCTGCGCGCGAGCGGCATCCGCCTGGAACGGCTGAGCGGGACCGAGGCCGGCGAGGCTCACTGGAAGTTCTTCTTCGATTGTTACCGCCGCACCTATCGGGCCCACCAGTCCACGCCCTATCTCAATCTGGAGTTCTTCCTGCGGCTGGCGCACCTCATGCCGCAGCGCTTGTTGCTCTCGGTGGCAGTGCGCGACGGGCGCCCGATCGCATCGTCGTTGTGCGTGAGAGGCGAGAGCGCGCTGTACGGACGCTACTGGGGAGCTGTCGAATACCATCCCGGCCTGCACTTCGAGTGCTGCTACTACCAGCCCATCGAGCACTGCATCGAACAGGGCATCGCCTGCTTCGAGGGCGGGGCGCAGGGCGAGCACAAGCTCGCGCGCGGGCTGTTGCCGATCCGCACGCTCTCGGCACACTGGTTGGCACACCCACGATTCTTCGACGCGGTTGCCGATTTCCTGCGCCGCGAGCGGCGCGACGTCGAGCAGTATGTGGACGAACTCGGCGAGCACTCTCCGTTCAAGACGCCGGCCGGGGCGCGCGATTGACTCCGCTATACTCGCCGCACCTTCGCCTGCCGCACTTCATGCGGCGACAGGACAGACAGCAATCAACCGGAGGAGCACACCCGATGATCGGAGAGCCCGTCGCTTTGACCGTGCGCAGGCACATCGACCGCCCCTCGAAGACGTTGCTCAGGGCTTTTGCCGGCCGGCCGACGGGCTACGTCACCGACGCTCGCGATGGCGCGGGTTGCCTGGACGCCGCCATCAAGCCGCTCAAGCCCGACATGCGTTTCTGCGGCCCGGCCGTCACCGCCTTCTGCGGCCCGATGGACAATCTCGCGGCCATGGCGATTCTCGACTTCGCCAGGAAAGGCGACGTCATCGTGATCGCGACCACCGGCGATGAGACCGCGGCGACGATCGGGGATCTGTGGGCCTTGTGGGCCAGGCGTATCGGCGTCGCGGCCATCGTCTGCGATGGATTGGTGCGCGATGTGCCCGGACTGCTCAAGGCGGGTATCCCGGTGTTTGCACGCGGCGTGAAACCCAACTCGAGCTTCAAGCACGGGCCGGGGGAAATCAACATGGGTGTGTGCTGCGGGGGCGTCACGATCCATCCCGGCGACATCGTCAGCGGCGATCAGGACGGCGTAGTCGTTGTGCCGCTGGCGCGCGCGGCAGAAGTCGCCCGGCAGCTCGAGGAAGTGGAACGCAAGGAGGCCGAGGCCGAAGCGAAGGTCAAGCGCGGCGAGAAACTCAAGTTCTGGGATCCGGTCGCGCTGCAGGGACGGATTCGGTATGTGGACTGAGAGCGAGACACAAGGCGCGAGGCACGGCATGCGGGGAATCGGCTCGCGGCCTGCGGCCGCACTGACGGACGGGCTCACGGCCGAGCGCCGGCCATTGCCTGCGCCAACCGCATCGGAGTGCCGTTGTGGTCGAGCGCCTCGCGCCTCGCATATCGCAACTCGCGCCTAGCGCAATGGTCTTCGACTACTACAAACGGCTTTCCCCCGCGCGCCAGAGCGTCTACCGCCAGAGCGACGCGATCACCTTCCTGCGGTTGCCGGATCCCGAGCCGCTGAGGCCGGCCGCGGCGCAGATCGAAGCGGCGCTCAGGAGCGAACAGCCCCGCATCGTGGAGGCGCTCTCGCAGCGCATCGCCGACGGCATCACCAATCAGCTCAAGGCACCAGGACTGCGCGTGCAGGTGCTGGCCGTGCGTCCCTCGAACGACAGGGGAGAGCTGCACGGTCTCTACCTGCCCGAGGAAGGGGGGAAGCCGGCCAAGATCCAACTATGGATGCGCACCGCGAAGCACAAGCGCGTGGTGGCCTATCGCAGCTTCCTGCGCACGCTGCTGCATGAAATTTGCCATCATCTCGACTACGAGCATTTCCATTTTCCGGAGACCTTCCATACCGAAGGCTTCTACAATCGCGAGTCGAGCCTGTTCCGGCAGCTCGTGCCGGACGCGCCGGGCGGGCGAAGCCCCGCGGGATCGCAGCGCCAGGGGGATTGAACCATGAGCATGTTTATGGGGTTTCTCGGCGTCGTCCTGCTCGCCGCGGTGATCTTCGGCTGGTACTGGCTTTACCGCAGAGTCCGCGGCGAAGAAGGTCCGCTCGCCCAGCTCTCGAAGAAGACCGGACGTACCGACGCGGCCGCAGAGCTGGAGGCCTTCATCGCAGCCTACCGCAGCGGCAAGGTCAGCGTGGCCGATGTGCGGGGTGCTGGCACAGGTGGCCAGAAGAGCGTCGTTGCGGCCGCTGCGCCAGTGCCCCGCGCGCCGCCGTCAGCCGCGAGCGAGCCGCCCGCCGCCGCGCTGCTGCGGCCGGAAGTCAAGCTCGCCTATCTGACGCTGCGCGCCGCCTTGCGTGATCACCACGTCTTTCCCAACGTCAGGCTTTCCGATCTCGGACGCGGCACAGCGCAAGGCAAGGTCGACCTGCTGGTCTGCGACCCGAAGTTCGCGATGATCGCCGCAGTCGATGTGATCGGTGGCGGCGCCCAGCCCGACTCCGCCAAGGCCGCGTTCCTGCGCGAGTCCGGCATTCGCTACCTCAGATTTTCGACGGCTTCGATGCCCAAGCCCGCCGATATCCACACGCTGATCTACCGCGCCTAGAAATCCTCTTGCGGGATCACAGCATCTCGAGGGGGCGGCGCCTGCTCGGCGGCGGAAACGCCGCGTCGAGTTCGGCGAAATCCTGCCGGGTCAGGCGCACGTCGAGCGCGCCGCGATTCTCGCGCAGGTGATCTAACGTCCCTGCCTTCGGAATCGCCACCACGCCCGCCTCGCGCAGCACCCATGCCAGCGCAACCTGCGCGGGCGTCGCGCCGTGCCGCTCGGCCACGCGCCTTAAAGTGCGGTTGTCGAGCACACGGCCCTGCTCGATCGGCGAGTAGGCCATGATGGGGATGCGGCGCCTGCGGCACCACGGCAGCAGGTCGTATTCGATGCCGCGCCGCGTGAGGTTGTACAGAACCTGGTCGACCACGCAGGCCTTGCCGCCAGGTACGGCCAGGAGCTCTTCCATCTCATCGACGTCGAGGTTGCTCACGCCCCAGTGACGGATCTTGCCGGCGGCAAGCAGGTCCTCGAAGCCGCGCACCGTCTCTTCCAGCGGATGGCTCGACGACCAGTGCAAGAGATACAGATCGAGCCGATCGGTCTTCAGGCGCTCGAGACTCGCATCGCAGGCACGGACAACGCCTTTGCGGCTGGCGTTGGACGGCAGCACCTTGCTAACCAGGAACACCTGGTCACGCAGGCCGGCGATCGCTTCGCCGACCAGGGTCTCGCAACGGCCATCGCCGTACATTTCCGCGGTATCGATCAGCGTCAGGCCGAGTTCGACGCCCAGCCGCAGCGCCGCGATCTCATCGCGGCGTCTGGCGCGGTCTTCGCCCATGAACCAGGTACCCTGCCCCAGGACCGGTATGGTTTCTCCTCCGGGCAGCGCGATCCGAGGCACGGCTCTGGATGGGCTTTGCAGCTTGCGCGGCATCGTCTGGAGCTTCAGCCCTCGCCGCAGCAGGCCGCCTGCTGCACGGGCGGGCATCTCGCCGAACCGTAGGAGCAGAACACGCAACAGTCACCGGCTTTTGGCCGCAGCAGCCCGTGACAACCCGGGCACTCGAAGACTACGACGCAGGCGTCGAGCGGCATCTGCTCCTCGCTGGCAAGGCCGCACCGCGGGCAGACGAGGGTGGATCGCAACATCGGCGAAGCGCTCACGCAAGTCGCGGTTTCCGGAGAGATTCCGTCCCGATTGTATGCAAAACCGGCCGGGTCGACCGGCCGTCAGTCAATCCAGCGGGATGGGGCTCCTGTTCTCCGCCAGTCAGGCGTCGAAACGCTGCAGCGCAGGATGGAGCGCGCGATTGCTCGACGCTGCGCGCCGCGCAGAAAATGTCCTTGAAGTCGCGCTGGAACTGGAACATGGTTCGAGGTCTTCCGCCCGGGAAAACCGAGTCGCATCCGGCAAGCACGGCCGCCGGCGGGCGGGAAACAGGACCTTTTCCGAAAACACGCCGAGGCGCTGCGCGCCGCAACCACTCATACGGGAATCAGGAACGGACTGCGATGAAACGGACCGAAGGCCCGGCATTCGAAGCGTGCGGGCGAGACCCGAGCCGGCACGCGGACGAGCTACACGGAATGATTTTGCGGATCGGGGTTCGCGCGCTCGAGGCGATGGCGCTATGCAGCCTGTTCGCCCTCGCGCCAGGCGGCCTTGACAGGGCTCAGGGCGCAGAGCCGGTCGTGCTGGTCCTCGGCACCGCAACACCCGGAGGCGGATTCACCGCCTACGGCGAGGCGCTCGTCGAAACCCTGAGCACGATCGACTCATCGCTTGCGATCCGGCTGCGAAGCACCGCGGGTAGCCAAGAGAACATCCCCTTGCTCGAGTCCGGCGCGATCGATCTCGGACTGGTCGAGGGCACGGCGGCGCACGAGGCGCTGAGCGGCATCGGACGCACGCCCGCGCGGCTCTCCGTGGTGGCGGCAATGTACCCCACGCCGGCGCTGTTCGCGGTGCGCGCCGATTCTCCGCACCGGACGATCGGGGATCTGAGAGGGCAGCGCGTGGTGTTCGGCGCGGCCGGCTCCGGGTTCGTGCTGGCGGCGCGCTACGTGCTGGATGGCCTTCGCCTCGACCTGGCAAAGGACTTCGACGCGGTGCTGCTGCAGAGCGCGAAGGACGGCCCGCCGATGGTGCTGAACGGCGAAGCCGCTGCGATGTGGGGAGGCGGCAGCGGCTGGCCGCCGTTCCAGCAGATCGCCGACGCCCCGAAAGGCGCGCGCTTCATCGCCCCGACCGCGGAGGAGATTGCGCGGATCCGCGCCCGGCACCCGTTCCTCAAACCCATGACGCTTCCCGCCGGCTCGTATCGTGGCCAGGATCGCGACATTGCCACAATCGGCACCTGGAGCCTGATCCTCGCCCGGCCGGATCTGCCGGAAGAAGTGGTCTACCGTTTCGTCCGGGCATTGCACCGCTCGCAGCCGGCGTTGGGCGAGCGTCTCGCGCAAGCAGAAGCCACCACGCCCGCCGCCACGCTGGTCGCCGTGCCGCTCGCGCGGCTTCACTCTGGGACGGCGCGCTATCTCAGGGAGGTCGGCCTGACGCGCTGAGGCCGCCGGGCAACGATCCTGCCGCACTACCGCGCGGCAGGGTCGTCGGGCGGTAGCACTTCGCGAAACACCGGCCGCTGCTTCCACGCCGGAATCGGGGGGACGTAGCCCGCGCAGGGCGTATAGACCGATTCCTCCACGATCTGCATGCGGTGGATATAGCGCGGGCAGTTGGGAAAGATGGCCTCGGCGCGGACCCTCACGACCAGTTGCGCGCCGGCGAACTCCGGCAACAGCGCATCCTCGCCGCTGACGGTGGCCCGTCCGTTCACCCGCAACCGGCGCGGGCTTTCGAAGTCGATGAAAAGCAGGCCCACGGCCGGATTGACGAGCACGTTACCCAAGCTCTTGAACATGCCGTTGCCGTCGTAGCTGGGGAAAACCAGGGTGTGGTGGTCGACCACCCGCACGAATCCCGGCTTGCCGCCTTTGTACGAGCACTCGGGCCGCCCTTGCGCATCCGCCGTGGCCAGGAAGAAGAGCGGCCGGCTTTCGATGAAGGCCCGGTCTTCGTCGGTAAAGGCGTCGCGCGCAAGCACCTCCACCAGCCGGTCGGCCAGCCTGCGGGTGGAATAGCGATCCTGCAGCCGGCGCGATCCCTCGTGATACATCGGAATGTCAGCCATGACTTCCTCCCGCGGTAGACACTGCTGTCTCAAGATTAGCTGGCGGCCGCCGCAGCCGCCATACGCGTTGCAGCGTAGTCCCGGCCCGACCGCCTGCATGATGCAGGGCGCATGCCGCGATGCAGGAAGCGCCCCTCGCCGCTGCGGGGGGAGCGGGCGAAGGCGTAGGCCGACGTCAGGGCTGAGCGCCGGTCCTGACCGGATAGCCGGCTTCGCGCCAGGCCTTCATCCCGCCGTCGAGTGCGACCGCGTGCTGGAACCCCATCGCGCGCAAGGTTGCGGCAGCAAGCGTAGAAATCTTGCCGAAGTCGCAGTAAGTCAGGATGCGCCGCGTGGGATCGGGCAGATCCTGGTTGACGCGCAGCTCCAGTTGACCGCGCGGCAACAGCCGCGATCCCGGAATGTGTCCGCTCTCGTACGCGTCGCGCTCGCGCACGTCGAGCACGATGAGATCATCGGAACCCGCCTCGATGCGCGCTTTCAGTTCCGCCAGCGACATGAACGGCACCGCCGCGGCCGCCTCGGCCAGGAGCTGGGCGATGGTCTTGCCGCCGCTCATGTTAGTGCGCAGCGCCTCCGTGATGTGCGTGGGCATGGTGAGGTTGAGGTTGCGCATCATCTCGACGAACGCGGCACGGTCGCGTTGCTGCAGACGCGGATTCGCGGCGAGCTCCTGGCCGATGGTCGAGTGCCCGGCCCCCTTGTAGTCGTGCGCGGGGAAGACTTTCAGCGCGGGATCGAGCCGCAGAATGCCGTTGAACAGACTGTCGTGGAGTGCTTCGGGATCCCCGCTCGGCAGGTCGGTGCGGCCTGTGCCACCGATCAGCAACGTATCGCCGGTGAACAGCCGGTCCTCCACCCGCAGGCACATCGAATCGCGCGTATGGCCGGGCGTATGCATGACATGCAGGCGCAGCTTGCCCAGCACCACCATCTCGCCGTCGCCCAGGCGCATGTCGACAAAAGGCGCCGGACTCGCCTGATGCATGACGACCGGCACGTTCAACTGCCGCGCGAGCTCACGCGTAGCGGAAAAATGGTCGGCGTGGGTGTGGGTGTCGATCACGTAACGGATGCGCAGCGCGTCGCGGGCGGCAAGCGCCAGGTAGTGGTCGATCTGGCTGATTTCCGGGTCGATCAGCGCGGCCACGCAACTCTCCGGGCAGCCGATGAGATAGGACTGGCAGCCGCCGGTTGCGATCTGCTCGAAGATCATCGTTCCCTCCTCCACGGCTCGGGCGCCGCAACAGGTTGGGGATCCTTCCTGGAATCATTGTGGCAAGCCCGGCTTGCCGTCTCGCGGTGGCACCGGGCTGAACTTCCGCCGGCCGGTTACTTCAGGTGGCGGCGGCCGGCTACGTAGCGTACACCCGCCGATCCGACCCGCTCCTCGTGCCTGCAGCCGGCCGGCATGACGAACACTTCGCCTTCGCGGTAGGCGCGCGCCCTGCCCTCGACCGTGAGCGTGATCTCTCCCGACAGCACCAGCGCACGCACGTCGAAGGGATGGGCATGCTCTGCCGCCCGGTACTCCGCGGGCAGTTCCTTGTCGACGATCTCGTCGAAACCCTCGGCCCGCAGCGTCGATTCGAATTCGGCGGCATTCATGGCGATCCTCCCTTTGACGTCCGGCGATATGTTAGCAGCGTGGCGTCGGGGACAGTGCCTGCGGGCGCGCATGAGCCACCAAAGGAGCATGAGCGAGGACACGCCGGCCGTGAGCGGCGCACCGCGCGCGGCGCGTCCGCCGCGAGGGCTGGCGGCGATGCTCATGTCTACCAGTGTTCCACCGAGCCGGCATCGAAGACCATACCGGAACGCGCCTGCCGGTGATTGATGAAGATGTTGTTTCGCGGAATGCCAGTACGCCTCGCGAGACTCGATGCCACGCACGCGAGCATGGTCTCAACGGTCCGGGCTCCCTGCGTCGCGGTTCGCTGCAGCGTGCAGGCCGGTTCCTGTCGGCGCTCGTTCTTCTTCGTGCCTTCGTGTCTCGCTCGCCGGCTTTCTTCTGCGCCCTTCGCCTCCCCTGCGGCGAGCGGCTCTCTCAGGTTTTCGGCTCGGGCGCGGGCTGCGGGCACATGGTCTGCAGCGCTTCGTCGTAGCACCAGTGGGTGCCGAAGCCGTTGTTGCGCTTGACGCACTCATAGACGAACTTGCCCATTTCGTCCGTCCACTTGCAGTCCTTGTACTTGAGCATCGTGCGCTCGCGCTCCATCGTGCCGCGCAGGTTTTCCTCGCCCTGACGGGCGGCGCGCTTCTTCGCCTCCTCGTTGTCGGGGGCGGTCTGGCCGCTGTCGGCAACCCGTTTCGCCTCTTCCTTTTCCTTCGCCGCCGGCGCGGCGAGCGAATCATCGGGAGTGCAGAACACGTCCAGCGCCTCGTTGTGACACCAGTGCGCGTTGAAGCCGTGATTGGCCTTGATGCACTCGTAGATGTACCGGCCCATCTCGTCGGTCCAGTGGCAGTTCTGGCGCTTCAGAAAAAAACGCTCGCGTGCGTTGCTCGCGCCTTCGGCCAGGGCTGCGCTCGCCGACAGCACCGATGCGATGCCCAAGACCGCCACAAGCAGCCGCTTAATGGTCTGATTCATCAAGGTTTCCTTGTAGGTTGCCGGGGAGCCGCCTCGGCGAACGACCGTCTCCGGAAAGGCAGCGCGAAGGCGTTGAGGTGCGTCAAAGGCTCGAACGCTGCGATTGTAGGTCAAGTCCCAGCGGCGAGGAACCGCGCTCGACGCGCATCCCCGGCCGGGCGCGCGAGCGCTCAATGCTCACAGCATGATCTCCCGTGCCAGCGCACGCGCCTCGAGCTCGACCTCCAGCCCGACCACCGGAGGACGGCCATGGTGGTGACGGATGCCGCGGCGCAGGGCCGCACCGAGCGCCGGCTCCATCAGCACGCCCAGCGCGTTGCCGAAATCGTGCGCCGAGTAGATGTCGATATGCGTCGCATCGGCCCAGCCGACTCCCAGTTCTTCCAGCCGGCGCGTGACCAGGGTGAGCACCTGGGTCAGCTTGCGGCGCATTCCCTCCCCGCTCACGTCCCCGCCAGCGACGACACCGGACGGACCGGCTTCGGTCATGCCCGACATGACGAAACCGCGCGCGGCGCCCGCAAGCGGAACGCTGTAGCAGAACGCGTGCAGGCTCGGTGCCTCGGGCTCGAAAGCCGCCGGCACGACGTTGGTGCGCGAGACCGGATTGAACCCCTCGATCAGCAGATCCCAATCCCTCAGGCGCTCCACATACGGGTGGTTGAATTCCGCGAACTCCTCCTGGGAAAGCTGCCGCGGCATGCGCAACTCGATGCCGGCCAGCGCGCGCAGCGGACGATCCTCCGCCAGCAGGTGGCGGCGAATGGCATCGAACCCCGCCTCCAGCGGAAGCCATCTCCGCAGCCAGGCTCGCACGAACGCATGGCCGGGCTCGGCCACCGCGCCGGCGGCGAACACGGGATTGCCCGGCAGGAAGCGATAGCCGCCTTCCGGATTCGCGAAGGACAGGCGCTCGCCCGGCGCGCCCGCGGCAGGCAAGGCTGCCGCTGCGGCCAGGCCGAACGCGGACCGCAGCCACTGCCTTCTGGAAACGCCCGACGCGCTCATCGGCGCCTTGTCCGCTGGCTGCCCTTGCGAGCGCGTGGCGCGCGCCTTTTCCGCATCCTGGCCGCTGGCGCCTTGCCGGTCGCCCGCCGTTTGCGCTTGTTGGCTTTCTTCACCTTCTTCAGCATGCGTTCAGCGGTAAACAGCTCGCCGTCGATGATGCCCGCCGCCTTCGCCACGGCGATCTTCGCCCGGGCCTTGTCCACGTCCGGATTGGCAAGGATCAACTCGCTGATCGCTTCGGACAGCGCCCGGCGCGCGTTGCGCCGCAGGCGCGCCTCGCGCGCCTGCCCCAGCGCACGCATCAGCGCATCGATGACCGGCTTTGCCAGCGCTTCGATCGGCATTCTCGGCACCCTCCGATTAAAGGGCACTCACCGCGAAGCGGGCGCAGCGAAATCGACCGGCGCCTGTCGCTTTCCGCCTCATGTCTGACTCACTCCGCATCCGGCTGATTCTCCGGCATCGCCTTGCGAAACGCCTCCAGTTTCAGGCATTCGTCGTTGATGCGGCGGATGGTCGGAAAGGCGCCGAGGTCCACCTTGAACCGGTTGGCGTTGGCGACCTGAGGAACCAGCGCGATGTCGGCGAGCCCCGGCTGGTCGCCGTGGCAGAAACGCCCGGTCGCCTTCTCGGTTGCGAGGCGCTTCTCCAGGGCGCTAAAACCGGTGACGACCCAGTGCGCATACCAGGCTTGCCGCTGTGCGTCGCTCACTTGCAGTGTCCTGGTGAGATAGTTCAGCACGCGCACGTTGTTGAGCGGATGAATCTCGGCGGCGATCAGCAACGCGAGCGAGCGCACGCGGGCGCGCTCGAAAGGCTCTTTCGGCAGCAGCGGTGGATCGGGACAGGTCTCGTCCAGGAATTCGCAGATGGCCAGCGACTGATAGAGCAGCCGCCCCTCGTGTTCGAGCACCGGCACCAGGTTCTGCGGGCTGATGGCGGCGAACTGCGGCTCGTACTGCCGACCCTTGGCCAGGTGCACGCTGATCTGCTCGCAGGTCAGCCCCTTGAGGTTCAAGGCGATGCGCACCCGATAGGACGCCGAGCTTCTGAAGTAGCCGTAGAGCCTCATCCCGTCTCCTTCCCGCTCGCCCCGTCAGTTCGAGCGCGCGTTGAGTTCCCGATGGCGCGCCAGCAGCGCGGCGGCGACACACATTTCCTCCGAGTCGTCGAACATCGGCACGCCGGCCGCTTCCATCTGCGCGAACCAGCGCGCCTTGTCCTGCAGCGTTCCCATCATCGAGTGCATCAGCGGGACCCTGGTGGACTTCGCCAGCCGGGCAAGTTCCGCGACCACCGGCTCGGCGTCCACCATGAACGGCACGACATGAATCATCAGGATGGCGTCGAAGTGCCTGGCGCCCTGCTCCAGCGCGACGCTCAGCGTCAGGCCGAAGCGCTCCTCGCGCGCGTCGGCCAGGAGGTCGAGTGGATTGGCCACGGTGGCTTCCGGCGGAAGCTGGGCGCGCAGCCGCTGCGCCATCGCCTCGGGAAGCTGTGGCAGCAACAACCCTTCCTCGACGGCCTGATCGGCCGCGAGCACGCCCGGGCCGCCGGAATTGGAAAGCAGCAGAACGCGCTTGCCGATGCCCTGCGGGTAGGCCCCGAAAGCTTTCCCGGCGAGCAGCAGGCGCCGCAGGCTCTTCACGCGCACCACGCCGGCCTGGCGGCAGAACCCCTCGACCGTCTCGTCGTCTGCGGGACGCGAACCCGTATGGCGCAACGCCGCCTCGCGGCCCGGCGCGGTGCGCCCGCCGATCAGCGCGACGACGGGTTTCCTGGTGGTGACTTCACGTGCCACGCGCGCAAACCGCGCGGCGTCTGCGAAAGACTCCAGGTACACCAGGACCGCGCTGCAGCGCGGATCGCGCCCGAATTCGGCCAGGTACTCGGTTATCCCGAAATCGAAACTGTTGCCCACCGAGACTACCGCACCCAGCGCCATGTTGAGCGAATGGCTGGACGCGATCGCTTCCTCGATGAGCGCCCCGGATTGCGACACGAAGGCCACGCCGCCGCCGCGCGGCAGATCGCGGAAGAAGGTCACCGCAAACGGCGCGGCCTTGTCGAGCAGATTGATGTTGCCGGCGCAATTCGGGCCGCCGATCCGCAGACCGTGCTGCCGCGCCAGCTCCCGCAGCCGCCGATCGCGTTCCCGGCCCGGCTCGCCGGCTTCGGCAAACCCTCCGGGAAGGATCAGCACATTGCGATGGCCGGTCTGCGCGGCTTCGCGCACGACGTCCACAATGGACTCCGGCCGCACCAGAACGGCGACCAGTTCCGCGGGCGCCGGCAGCGCTGCCAGCGAGGAGTACGCAGGCAATCCCTGGATCTCGCCGCCCTTCGGGTTGACCGGATAGATCGCACCCCGGTATCCAGAGCGTTTGAGATTGGCCAGCACCGCTCCGCCGGAGCTCGTGGGGCGCTCGCCCGCGCCGACGATGGCCACACTCTCGGGGTTGAGGAACGGTCGCAGATCACTCATCGCAGGCTTTCACCACGCAGCCCCGGGGCCAATGGTGCCATGGTGCTTCGTTTCGGCGTCTACTACTTCTGGGTCATCGATCCGCAAACCACGCCTCGACGCGCGAGGCGTTGCGGGCCATCCATTCGCGCGCAGCCTCCCGCGGGCTCTTGCCTTCGATGCGCACGCCATAGTCCATTTCAGCCACCGCTTCCAGATCGAGACTGATTCTTCTCAGCGTCGCCACGGTGCGCGCCCGCACGCGGTCGATGAAGTTGCGGTGGGCGACCAGCACGCCGTTGTTTTCCCCACCCAGCAGCTCGAACGGTTCGTTCAGCATGCGCATGTCGGCCATGCGGTTGAGGTAATTGGGACGGAAATACGGCATCACGAACCAGCGCTTGTGCTTGTAGTTGTCCTCGAAGTAGGCATGCCACTCCTCGTGCTTGCCGGGCAGCAGTTCGTAGCCGGCCGCCTCCAGCTCGTAGGCCTGCATGATCCGGCGCGAACCGATCATCAGCCCGGAATCCGGACCGGTGCCGCGGATCGTCTTGACCATGCGCTCGGCCACCTGCGGCTTCTTGAGGTCTTCGACGCTGGCCACTTCCTCTTCGGGAACATAGGCGGGAACGGCCCAGAACAGGCGCGCGCCGCGGTACAACGTCGCCAGCTCGACCGCCTCTTTGCCGTGCTGCTCCCAGTACACCGCGTGCGCGCTTGGCAGCCAGGCCGCGACCAGCAGGTCGACGCCGCCCTTGCCCAGCTCGGGAAAGATCTGCGCGTGGCTGCCGGTTCTGAGTTCCACCGTATGACCGAGCCGTTCGAGGACCGCCTGGACCACTTGCCCGGTCACGGCATAGAAGGAGATGCCGATCTGGCCGAGCACCACCTTGTCCTGCGCCCGCGCGCTCGCCACAGCAAGCAACAACACGGCCGCGACCAACAGATTTCTTCCAGGTCTCATCGCGAGGTCTCCACCGAATGAGGACCGCCGCGCAACCTCAGCGCGATCTCGTAGAGCGTGTCGCGCCCGCCGAAGCCGCCCGCCTTGGTCACCAGCCAGAGCGGCTTGCCGTCCAGGTTCAGCCGGGCGTAAGGCAGGCCGGGCATCAGGTCGCCCAGCACTTCCAGGGCGATGCAGCCCGAGCGCAGCAGCAGCGCGATGGCGGTGTCTCCGCCGGTGGCGACCAGCCCCTGGCTGCGCGTGCTTCGCACGATACGCAGCGCCCCCGCGGCCAGATCGTCGGCCACCTTGTCGGCATCCGCGCGAGCGCGCGCCGCGCCGGGCACCGCCAGGATGACGATCTGCAGCGCAGCGCCGGTCTGCACCTGCTCTGGCACCATCCCGTTCGGCGCTTCGATCACCACGGTGCCCGCCAGCGCGCGCAGGCGCTCGACCTGCTCGTGACTTTGCACCGCGCGCGAGCCGACCACGAATACGACAGGGCCGCTGACATTGAGTTCGGGCCGGGTCGCTTTGCCCGCTTCCAGGCTGCGGGCCAGCGCGTTGCCCAGGCCCGCCGAGCCGACCAGCAGCATGCGGCCGAATTGCGGCTTTGCCGTCTCCAGCACCGCGCGCAGGTCGGCATCGCTCTCGCCGTCGGCGATCACGATCGAGCGCCCGACCGCGCCCTTCTTCACGGTCGGCGACCAGATGCCGACCTTCGTCGTCCCCACCGCCTCGCCGAACACTTCGGTGAGCGGGCGCCGCAAGGCCGGCGACAAGGCGTCGCGCGCAAAGCCGGTTTCCGGCAGCGGCACTCCGTTGACATAGACCATGCCTTCGCGAACGGTGCGCCCCTGCGCCGGGAAAGCCGGCGCCACCAGCGCCGCATCGCGCCCGCAGGCGCGCATCAGTCCGAGCGTCTCGGCGACCACGTTGCCGCGCAGCGTGGAGTCGATCTTCTTGAACACGATATCGAAGGACTGCGTGCCGAAGCGGCTCACGCATTGCGCCACGCGCTTTGCGGCCTCGGCCGGCGGCAGATGGCGTGAACCGGTGTCGAGCGATATCACCTGGGACGTGGCAAGCGAAGCCGGATCGCAAGCCAGCGGTTGCGGCACCACGCTGGTCTTCAGGCCGCGCTGCGCGAACGGACCGGCGGTATCCATCGCCCCTGTCAGGTCGTCGGCGACGATCAGAACGCGAAGCCCGTCGGACATTTCAACTCACCGAAACTCCGTGAGACCAAAGAGCAGAACACGAAGAACCAGAAGAACTTCCGTACCGGAAGCACACCGCAGCGAAACGGCGATGCTCGACCGGGGAACTGCAGGCCCTCGCACCCCTTCTCGCACGATGCGCAACCGCCACCCCCGGATTGCTTCTCGCCTTCGTATTTCGGACTCGATCGCTCAGTGCGCGACGCGGTCGGCCATCATCCGCGCATAGGCGATCGCCGCCTTCATGTTGACGTTGCTCGCCTTGCCTTTCCACGCGATGTCGAACGCCGTGCCGTGATCGACCGAGGTGCGCCGGATCGGCAGCCCGAGCGTGACGTTGACCGTCGTATCGAAGGCGACCAGCTTGGTCGGAATGTGGCCCTGGTCGTGGTACTGGGCGACAACCAGATCGAACTCTCCCTTCAACGCCCGGTAGAACACGGTGTCGCCCGAGATCGGGCCCTTGACGTCGATGCCCTCCTTGCGCGCCGCCTCGACCGCCGGCTCGATGCGCTCGATCTCCTCGCGGCCGAAGATTCCTCCCTCGCCGCAGTGCGGGTTCAAGCCGGCCACCGCGATGCGCGGCCGGGCGTAGCCCAGCTCCTTGAAATGCCGGTCTCCCGCGCGGATCGTGGCCAGCACCCGTTCCATGGTGGGCCTCTCCGCGGCGGCCTTGAGCGAGGTGTGGGTGGTGACGTGAATCGCGTTGAGCTGGTCTCCCGCGAGCAGCATGAACGACTCCTTCGCGCCGGTCAGATGGGCAAGCAGCTCCGTATGACCGTCGAAGTGATGTCCCGCCGCGTGCATCGCCGCCTTGTTGAGCGGCGCCGTGACGATCACGCCGATGCGCCTCGCCAGCGCCAGCTCGACCGCTTTTTCGACGTAGCGGTAGGCCGCTTCGCCGCCGGCGGCGGTCGCTTCGCCGTCGCGGATCCTGTCCTGATCCTTGGTCGCGACGTGAACGACCGGCACCTCGCCCGGCCGGGCGTCCAGGCCTGCGACCAGCTTGAGCCCGCTGCCCAGCAGCTTGTCCGCGCGCCGCAGCACATCGATGTTGCCGATCACGGCCGACACCGCGCGTGTCTCCGGCGGCATTTCCGCCAGCGTGGCGACGATGATTTCGGGCCCGATTCCGGAGGGATCGCCCATCGTGATTCCGATTCTCGCGGTCATCTGCCGAGCGTCCGAGCAAAAGTCACTGAGGAGATCACGCCGGCTCGTGCTCTTCGGGGCTGATCGCGATGCGGACCTCGGCCGCGCTGGCAAGTTCGGACCCGCAGTTCGTGATGATCCGCGCCGCCTCCTCGACCCATTGCACGTTGCTTCTGTCCGAACCGAACGGCGCGTCCTCCAGCCCCACGCGCACGTGCCCACCTTCCATGACCGTGCGCGGGATCATCGGAGTGATGTCGACGTCCAGTCCACCCACCATCCACTGCGCGCCGGGCGCCACCTGGTCGAGCAGCTTCAGATAAGCGGTCAGGCCGTAGTCTTCCGGCGGGAAACCGAAAGTGAAGCCGCGCGAGAACATGAACCGGTACACCGGGTTCGGCGTGCTCTCGCGCCAGCGCAACGCAGCGCCAAGGCGCAGGAAGCCCGGTTCGTAGATCGCGCAGGCCGGATGAAACCGGTGGCGCATCGCGAGCTTCAATCCGTAGCGGATGTCTTCTTCGGCGTTCAGATACACGAAGCCGGGCTTGTCTTCCCGCAGCTCGTCGTAGTGCGCGATGTTGGTGGATCCCGGATCGACCACGGCGAACTCGAGCAGCCCGCGGCGGGCCAGTTCCTCGATGTGGGCGAAGCGCTCGCGCGGGCTGCGTGCGCCGGGGCCTGTGCCCAGCCCCGCGCCGGGGACCGTGGGGTAGACGATGGCGTCGACCTTGCTGCGGATCCCCTCGATCAGCCGCGCGTAGACCTCGGGATCCTCGGTCTGGCGGCCAGTCGCTTCCTCGTAAGCGTGCAGGTGAACGATCGCGGCACCGGCCTTCACACAGGCGATGCCCTGCTCGACGATGTCCTTGACCGCAATTGGAATACCGGGCTGGCGGCTGCGCGTCCACGGCCCGTTCAATGCGACTTCCAGCCAGGTTTTGCCACTCGATTCGTTCATGGCCGCGTCAGACGATCTCGACCTGCAATTCCGCCAGCCCCTCGATCCTGCCGGTCAGCCGGTCGCCACGCACTACCGCTCCGACCCCGGCCGGAGTGCCGGTGAAGATCAGGTCGCCCGGCTGGATAAGGTAGTAGCGCGAAAGGAAAGCGATCGTCTCCGGCACGCTCCAGATCAGGTCGGCGAGATCTCCCTCCTGGCGCAGTTTGCCGTTCACTTCGAGCGTGATGCGGCCCTTGGAAAAATGACCATGGCGGGCCGCAGGGTAGATCTCCGTGACGGGCGCGGACTCGTCGAAGGCTTTGCCGAAATCCCAAGGCCGGCCCATGTCGCGGGCGGCAAGCTGCAGGTCGCGTCGCGTCATGTCCAGTCCGACCGCGTAACCGAACACGTGATCCAGCGCGCGATCGGCCTCGATGTCCCGCCCGCCTTTGCCGATCGCAACCACCAGCTCGATCTCGTGATGCAGATTGCTGGTGCCGGGCGGATAGGGCACCTTGCCCCCGCCCGGCACGATGGCATCGGCCGGCTTGAGAAAGAAGAACGGCGGTTCGCGCTCGGGATCCTTGCCCATTTCGCGCGCGTGCGCGGCGTAATTGCGGCCTACGCAATAAATGCGATGCACCGGGAACTGGCTGCGCTCGCCCATGACCGGAACGGTGGGGCGGGGTTGCGGTTCGAACAGCAAGGCAACGGTGGTCATTTCTTTTTCTAGAAGAGATGCAGAGCGCCGCCGGCGACGCCGAGCGGCCAGCGGCCGAGCGAAAAGAGCGCGTATTTTCGCATAAAGAGGTGCGATTCCTCGCAGCCGCCGAGGCGGGCGAGCGCCTGACCGTGCAAAGCCATCAGCAGCGCGCCCGCGGCGGCCCGCGCCAGCGCCTCGCCACCCGGCGCGAGAGCCGGAGCCGCCATCGCCTGGCGGAAACTGTTCTCGGTGTGCCCCTCGGTGGCGGCGCTCAACGCCTCCAGCGTGGCCCGCAGCCCGTGGGTGCGCGACACCCGCCCGGTCAGGCGCTTGCGCTCGGCCTCTTCACGCACCCACCAGCGCGTGTCCCAGCCGGGATCGCGCATGATCGCCTCGGCGCTCGCCGCGTCGGCGGCAAGGCGCACTTCGAGCTCCGGCTGGCCGAGCGCAACAAGATAGGCCCGGGCCGCGCGATGGTCTTCCCCGGTGAGGGTTGTGCCGAGACGGCAAAACCAGCGGGCCCGGTCGGCCACCGCTATGAGCACTGCTCGCGCCACAGGCCGAGCGCCTTCTGCACCGGACGGTCCGAGAACGAGAAGAGCACGCTCTGTTCACGGGCTGCGAGCGTGCACGCGCACCACGACGGCACCACGAACACGTCGCGTGCCCGGAAAGAAAAGATGCGGCCGGCTATGCTCACCTGCCCGCTGCCATCGATCACGGAGAACACGGTGCCGTCGGTGCCGCGGTAAGGCCGGCCGGCGAATCCGGCGGGCAGCAACTGGATGAATGCCGACATCGTCGGCAGCGCCGGTCCTCCGCTGACGGGATTGATGAATTCCATCTTGTAGCCGTGCGCCGGATGCGGCGCGTCCCCGCGCGCCAACTGCTCCAGGCTTTCGCGGGAACGCTCATAGGGATAGGCGAAGACGGGAGAGGCTGCGCCGCGCGGCCGGTACTCGACCGGCAGCAGGTTGTTGCCGTAGCGCAGCCGCGCGTCGCCTTCCGGCCGCACCACCTCCTGCGCTTCGCGCGGATAGTCTTCCGAGAACCCGGCGTCCAGGAAGCGCACCAGCGGGATGTCCAGCCCGTCGAGCCAGACCACCGGCTCGTCGGCGGGATTGCCGTGGTCGTGCCAGGTCCAGGAGGGCGTGATGATGAAGTCGCCGCGGCGCATCGTCACGCGCTCGCCGTCCACGGCGGTGTAAGCGCCCTCGCCCTCGACGATCAGGCGCAGCGCGGTCTGCGTGTGCCGGTGGCTCGGCGCCACTTCGCCCGGCAGGATCAACTGCCAGCCCGCATACAGGGTGTGGGTGATCGAGGACTGGCCAGGAAGCCCGGGATTCTCCAGCACCAGCACGCGCCGCACGGCTTCTTTCGCGCTGATCAGCCGGCCGGACTCCATGAGCCACGGGCGCACTTCCTCGTAACTCCAGAGCGCCGGGACGCACGGCGACTGCGGCTCCTTCGGCACCAGTGCGCTCATCAGCTCCCACAACGGCGTGATGTGCTTCTCGCCGATGCGGCGGTAGAACGCTTCGCGCTCGGCCCGTGAATCCTTCATCGCCTGTCCCATGCCGCCCTCCTTACCGCTGAATCAATACCCGATGCGAGCGCAATGAACCACGGAGGAAAACCGCGAAACAACGAGCGCCAGACGTTTCTGAGGAGGCCCGTGCCGAAGGCTCAAGGCCAGTGGCCTGCGGTTTGCATTCAGCCCGTTTCTCGCTTTTGCCCTTCCCGCGCGCCCTCCGCGGTTCGAATCAGACCTTCGGCAGCCTCAAGCCCAGGTCGCCCTCGACGAGTTCGGTGACGCGGCTCAGGAAATCGGCGCGCATCTCGTCGTTGGTGCGGTTCTTCAGCCCCCATTTCAGATAGATCTCGTTGTTCTTCGAGCGGCTCGCCCCGAAGAACGCCGGGGTGATCGGGAAATAGCGGTTGATGCCGTCCTGTACCGCCCTGCGGCCTTCCTCGGTCTGGCACAGCTCGGCGCAGAAGTCTTTGCCGAACTTGGCGTGGAACTTCTCCTCCGGCATGGTGATGCGCGCCAGATTGCGCAGCGGATGGAAAGAGCAGTGCAACAGGTCCTCCACCTGCAGGATCTCGGCATAGTCCGCGATCAGCTTGATCACGCAGAACTCCGGCCAGGTGCGCAGCTCGAACTGAAAAATCGACAACGGCTTCTTGTTCCTCGGATCCATGCGCTCCGGGGCGACCCCGATCTCGTCCGCGAGCGCCTTGAAGCGTACGTGATGATGGTACTCCTCCATCGCCACGCGACAGGTGAGCCACTTGGCGTAAGGCGTGGGCGCCAGCGCGATCGCGGGCTCATCGAAGACCTGCGCGCCGTACAGCTCGTTCACGGCATGGCTGATCACGATCTTCTCGACGGCCGTGCGGTATTCCTCCGGGGCCTGTTTCAGCTCGGCCGCCGTCTTGACTTCGATCTTCGCCGCGGTTGCAGTCATGCTCGTCCTCAAATCAGAGGTTCGGTGTTGAACAGTTCCAGATCGGTTCTGAGGTCCGCGAACGCCCGCGCCAAGTCTCGCTCGATGATACGCCCGAGCACGCGGCCATCCCAGGGATTCGCGTCGGCGACTTCGGCCCGCGCCGCCGGGCGCGGCTGCGAGAACACAAACAGCTCCCGCGCGCGCACCCCGAAGAGCTGGCCGCTCACCTCGTGCGCGTTGGAAGCCAGAAACGCCACGACTCGCGCCACGTGCCCGGCTGGAACGCGCAGCGCGCGCGACTTGTACCGGGCCTGCTCTTCGTTCGCCGGCTGGATCGACTCGGTCACGCGCGTCGCGGCGAACGGCGCGATGGCGTTGCAGGCGACCTTCGAGCGCGCCATGTCCATCGCCACCACGCGGGTGAGCCCGAACAAACCGGCCTTGGACGCCGCATAGGCCGACTGGCCGAAGTTGCCGATCAGGCCCGCGCTGGACACGATGTTGACGATGCGCCCCGGTGCCCGCCCCTGCTTTGCCTGCTCGCGCATCGCCGGGGTCGCCGCGGCGAGCAGCGCAAACGGCGCGGTCAGATTGACGGCGATGACGCGCTCGAAGTCCTCACGGCGCGCCTTGAAGATGAAGGCATCGCGCAGGATCGCGGCGTTGTTGACGACGATGTCGAGCGCGCCGAAGCGCTCGAGCGCGAGCCGCGTCAGCCGTTGCGCCGCGCCGGGCGCGGCGACGTCCTCGGTGAAGGCGACCGCCCCGAGCGCAGCCGCGACCGACTCCACCGCTGCTTCCTCGGTCGTTTCCCCGGAAATCGAGGCGCCGTTGTCGGCCAGAACCACCCGCGCGCCCTCGCGCAGGAACTCTTCCACGATCGCGCGCCCGATCCCGCGCGCGCCGCCGGTCACGATCGCCACCCGGCCCTCCAGCAGCCTCATGCCACGCCCCGCAGTTTGGGTTCGGCGGCTGCCGGATAGAACGCATCGGCATGGACGTCGCGCAGGCGCGCGCCGCGCGCCTGCGCGAGCGCGAGCACGGCGTCCACCATCGGCGGCGGTCCGGCGACATAGACGCTGAAGCCCGCGAGATCGGCGAAGTCGTCGGCCAGCGCATCGGTCACCAGGCCGGTCCTGCGCGCAAGCGGTCCGCCAGCCGCAGAACCGTCGGGTTCGGAAAGGACGACGTGCGCCTTGAAGTTCGGATGACGAGCCTGCCATTGCGCCAGTTCGTCCTCGCAGTACACGTCACGCTCGGCGCGCACGCCGAAGTAAAGGAGGACGGGCTGTGTGGCGCCACCGGCGAGCGCGGCAGCCAGGATGGAACGGATGGGCGCCAATCCGGTGCCGCCGGCCACCGCGAGGATCGGACCCGGATGCTGTGCGCGCAGGTAGGCGGTGCCCAAGGGACCGCAGACGCGGACCTCGTCTCCCGGCCTGAGCTGCTGCGCCACGCGCTTGCTGACCACGCCCTGGGGCATGACGCGGATATGAAACTCCAGAATCTCATCGCCCGGCATGCTGGCCATCGAATAGTCGCGTTCGTTGCCGCGAGCCACGGCGAATTCCAGCCGCGCGAACTGGCCGGCCGAAAACGTGAACGGTCCGCCGGCCAGGATCTCGAGCCGCAGGCGCAGCACATCGTGCGTGGCGGGGACGATTTCCTTTACCCGGCAGCGCAGGACGCGCGAGGGGTGCACCACGAAGTCCTCCGCGTCCAGCCGGCGCACGACCACGTCGCTCCACACCTGCGCCCGGCAGGCCAGCACGATGTTGCGCAGCCGCTCGGCGCTGGAGAGCGCATGCTCCGAATACTCCAGCTCCAGAATGTCGCCCGAGATCAGCTCGCACTTGCACGTCCCGCAGTTGCCGGCCTGACAGCTGTATGCGAAGCCGATGCCGTGGTTGAGCAGCGCGGAAAGCACGGTATCGCCCGGCTCGGCGGGCGCCGACTGATCGAGATCGGCAACGGTGACCGTGAAGCTCATCGCGCGGCGACTGGAAGCCGGCCAGGGGATGTTCTAGGATGCGGCCGGAGTATGGGAGGCAAACTGTTGGATGTCAAACAATCCGGCCGCGCGCGGCGGCGCCGCGCCGTGCCGGCCGATCTGGGTCTTCTGCCCGGCCTGATCGGATACCAGGTGCGCCTCGCGCAGCGCGCGATCTTCGCCGACTTCGCCGCAACGGTCGGCGCCGAGGGAATCTCGCCGGGGCTCTTCGGCGTGCTGGTCATCATCGAAGCCAATCCGGGACTGAATCAGCGGCGGCTCGCGGAAGCCGCCCACCTGGACCGTTCGTCGCTGGTACCGGTGATCGACAAGCTGGAAGCCCGAGGCCTGGTCGAGCGGCGCGCTGCCGACCTGCGCAGCAACGGCGTATTCCTCACCGCTGCAGGCGCTGCGCTGCTGCGCAAACTCAAGCGCAAGGTCCAGCAGCACGAGCAGCGGGTCGGCCGGAATCTTTCCGTCCGCGAACAGCGCGAACTCGTGCGCCTTCTGGGCCGCATCCTGCCGGACCGGCGCTAGGTTCGCCGCTCGAGAAAGGAGCTTCAATCATGGCCAGGAAGAAGCTGTTCCGTTCCCGGGGCAAGAAGCTGGGCCTGCCGCCCGGCACGCTGGTCTACCCCGCCGCCGCGCAGCAGACCACTCGCATGACCATGCTCGCCTACGACGAGAACCGGGTGGTCGAGAAGGCGCTCGAGCGGGTAGAGGACTGCCTGCCCTTCAAGGACCGCAATACGGTCACCTGGATCAACGTCGACGAAATTGCCCAGCCCGGAGCGCTGGAAGCTTTCGGGCGGGTGATGGATTTCCACGCGCTGATGCTCGAAGACATCCTCAACACCGATCAGCGCCCCAAGATCGAAGACTTCGGCGACTACCTGTTCATTGTCGCGAAGATGCTGGAGTACGACGCGCTGCGCCAGGAAGTGGTCATCGAACAGCTTTCTCTGGTGGTCGGACCCAACTACGTCATCTCCTTCCAGGAGCGTCCAGGAGACTTCTTCGACCCGATCCGCAACCGCATTCGCAACGCACTGGGCCGCATTCGCAAGCTCAAGGCAGACTATCTCGCTTACACGCTGCTCGACGTCATCGTCGACAACTATTTCCTCGTGCTCGACAAGCTGGGTGAAAAGATCGAACGTCTCGAGGAGATCGTCCTCACCAACCCAAGGCCCGGGACCGAGCAGCAGATTTTCCACTTGAAGCGCGAGCTGATCTTTCTGCGCAAGGCGGCCGGGCCGCTGCGCGACGTCGTCTCGGAGATCCAGAGGCTGGAATCGCCACTGCTCGGCGAGAGCACCGCACCCTTCTGGCGCGATCTGTACGATCATGTCGTGCGGGTCACCGACAGCATCGATGCGTTCCGCGACCTGTTGGGCGGCATGATGGACTCCTACTGGACGACGGTCAGCACCCGTACCGGCAGCGTAATGAAAGTGTTGGCCCTGTTCTCCACCATCTTCATGCCGCTGACCTTCATCACCGGCGTCTTCGGGATGAACTTCAGGAACTTCCCCCAGTTGGAGTGGCCGCACGGTTTCGAATGGTCGCTCGGCCTCATGGCGCTGACCACCGTGGTCATGGTCGCGATCTTCAGGTGGAAGAGATGGCTGTGAGAAACGATGATACGAAGGCGCGAGGCGTGAGCAGCGGCTAGACGCGAGCCGCCCAACGACGCGCCAAGTCCGCCTGCGGCTCTGCGTGCGCCTTCCCTGTTGGCCTGACGCGCGTTGCTCGTCGCCCGTCACTGGTCACCGATCTTCCCCCGGAGGCGCTTTGCGGCCGAGCGCCGCCGCTTTTGCTCCAGGCGTTTCTCGCGCGAAGCGGGTGTGGGCGCGGTCGCAATCCGCGGCTTCGGCCGCCTCGCTGCCTGTTCCAGGAGCGCGTGAAGGCGCTCGAGCGCATCCTGCCGGTTGCGTGCCTGCGAACGGAAACGCTGTGCCTGGATCACCAGGACGCCCTGCGCGTTGATGCGCCTGCCGGCGATCCGCCGCAGCCTCTCCTTCAGGTGCTGAGGGATCGAGCGCGCATGCACGACGTCCACCCGCAGCTCGACCGCGGTGGCCACCTTGTTGACGTTCTGTCCCCCGGGTCCGGAAGCGCGGACGAACTGCCATTGCAGGTCGCCCTCGTCGAGGAGAAAGCGGTCTGGCTTCTTCAAGGGCCTCACTCTCGCCGCTGCAGCTCGAACTTTAGCGCAAACCCTTCGTAGCGGGCCGAGCCGCGCAGCACCGTACCGGCCGCAATCAGCTCGGCGCGGGCAAAGAATTCGACTCCGCGTCGCCGCCCGCAGCGTGCCGTGCGCGCGGATCCGCGGGTCGTATAATCGGGCGCCGGAAAGCCGTCCATGAACTTCTGCAGCAACTGTGGCGCGCCAGTCGTGCAGCGCATCCCCCCCGGAGACACTCTGCCGCGTTTTGTCTGCGAGCGCTGCGGCGCGATTCACTATCAGAACCCGAAAATGGTGGTCGGTTGCATCCCGGAGTGGGAGGACCGCATCCTGCTGTGCCGGCGCGCGATCGAACCCCGCTACGGGTTGTGGACGGTGCCCGCCGGATTCATGGAGAACGGAGAGACGACCGCGCAGGGCGCACAGCGCGAGACGCTGGAAGAGGCCAACGCGCGCGTGGACATCGTGGGGCTCTATGCGCTCTACAACATCCCCCACATCAACCAGGTCTACATCCTGTTCCGCGCCCGTCTGGCGGACCTGAATTTCAGTCCGGGCGCGGAAACGCTCGACGTACGCCTGTTCCGGGAACAAGAACTCCCGTGGAACGAGATCGCCTTCGCCAGCGTGCGCAACACGCTGACCCATTACTTCGCGGATCGGCGGCGCGGCGAATTCCGCTTCCACATGGGAACGATCGAGCCGATGAAGGCGGTCCGCGGCCCTCTTGCCCCCGCCCTCTGGCCTGGCGGCACGCAGGCAGACGACCCCCAGGAGGCCCCGGCCGCCGGTGACAGTGCTGGCTCCGCGCGCGGAGCGGAAGGTGGGCGGTGACGTTGCCTCCGCTCACCGCAGTCTGCGCTTCACCGGAGCGCCGTAGGTCGAAAGATCCGCGTGCGCCGTCAGAGGTTGTAGCCCTTCTCGTTGTGCAGCACGTGGTCGAGCCCCTCGGTCTCCTCGTCCGGCTGCACACGCAGTCCCGTGATCGCATCGCTCACCTTGAGCAGGATCCAGGTGACCACTCCGGACCACGCGGCGGTCGCCGCCACGCCGATGAGCTGCACCAGCACCTGAGTGCCCATCGCCACGTTCTCCGGGTAACCCACGCCGCCGAGGGCGGAGGCCGCGAACACGCCGGTCAGAAGGGTGCCCAGAAGCCCGCCCACGCCGTGCACCGGGAACACGTCCAGGGAATCGTCCACCCCCAGCGAACGCTTCATGAAGTTGGTCGCGAAGAAGCAAGCCACGCCCGCGGCGGCTCCGATCGCGAGCGCGCCGAGCGGTCCGACGAAACCCGACGCAGGGGTGATCGTGCCGAGCCCCGCGACCATCCCGGTCACGATGCCGAGCACCGAGGGTTTGCCGTAGCGCGCCCACTCGCAGAACATCCACGCGAGCGACCCGGTGGCCGCGCCGATATGCGTGACCAGCATCGCCATGCCGGCGGCGCCGTCGGCCGCGAGCGCACTACCGGCGTTGAACCCGAACCACCCCACCCACAGCATGCACGCGCCGGTGACGGACATGGTCAGGTTGTGCGGCGGCATGGGGGTTTCCGGAAAGCCCTTGCGCCTTCCAAGCACCAGCGCGCACACCAGCGCGGCCACGCCCGCGTTCAGGTGAACGACCGTGCCGCCCGCGAAGTCCATGACGCCCATCTGCTGCAGCCAGCCGCCGCCCCACACCCAGTGCGCGACCGGGACGTAGACGAGCAGCAGCCACAGCAGGCTGAACAGCAGCATCCCGGAGAATTTCACGCGCTCCGCATAGGCGCCAATCACCAGCGCAGGGGTGATGATGGCGAACGTGAGCTGGAACATCGCGAACACGGTCTCCGGAATGCTGCCCTTGACCGTCTTGACTTCCACGCCGGCCAGGAAGGACTTGGCGAAACCGCCGTACCACGCGTTGGCGGCACCCCCATCCCCGAAGGCCATGCTGTAGGCCACCGCAACCCAGGCGATCGACACCACGCAGGCGATCGAGAAACACTGCATGAGCACCGAGAGCACGTTGCTCGAGCGCACCAGCCCGGCGTAGAACAGCGCCAGGCCCGGCAGCGTCATGAAGAGGACCAGCACCGATGAGGTGAGCATCCAGGCGGTATTGGCCGCATCGATTTCGGCGGGCTCGGCCGCCCCTGCGAGCGGCGAGTGAAACGCGAGCGGCAACAGCAGAAGAAGGGCTAGAAGCGGAAAAGTGCAGCGACACCTCTTGACAGCGGAAAGGCACTGAAGCAAAGCGTCGCTGCGCTTGTTCTCGCGCGCGGCGCCGACTTTCACGCAGGCGGATTGCGCGCGCATTGCCGGAGCCGTGATCGCGCCCAGCGGGATGAACAATACCTCCGACGGCGTCTTGAGCTTTTTCATGATTCCTCCCAGCGATCTTTTTTGAGCGTCCAAATCCAACGGCGCAAAGCAATTGCCGTTCCGAAATGTCATATACTTGTTTTATATGACGTTTTGCTTTCTGCCAGACACTCGCGCGCTCTATTGTGAGGCATGCGCTCGAAACCGCGCACTGCTTTCGTGCGTCGACTCCGCCCCTGTTCCGGCGCGATGGGAACGGTTCGCGAGCCTTGGACCCAGCGGCAGCGCGCGCTATAGTGCGGCCAGCGCAAGTCTGCGTCTGCGGCGGGCCGCCGCCATCCTCCGATGAGTTCCAGCGCAACGCTGCACAAGGCCGGTTCGACGCAACGCCACACCGACAGGAAGCTCACTCTGGAGCAGGTGCTGTCGGAGCTTGTGGGCGACAAGCTGGTCGGCCGCGAAGAGGCGGATCGCCTGCTGGAGATCCGCAAGCGGCTGCGCTCCGATACCCATCCATTGATCCTGGTCGCGGACCAGAAGTGGAAGGATCCCCGCAATCCGCGCAAGCTGCTGCACCTGGAGAGCCTCACCGAGTGGCTGGCGGGCAAGGTCGGGCTGCCCTACCTGCACATCGATCCGTTCAAGATCGACTTCGCGGCCGTGACCAAGGTCATGTCCAGCGCCTACGCCGCGCGCTTCAAGATTCTGCCGGTGGGCGTGACCAGCAGCGAAGCGGTCATCGCCACCTGCGAACCCTACGTCCGGGAATGGGAAGAGGAGCTGGCGAAGATTCTGCGGCTGCAGATTCGCCGCGTGATCGCAAACCCCCAGGACATCAACGCCTACCTCGTCGAGTTCTACAGCCTCGCGCGGTCGGTCAAGAGTGCAAGCCAGCAGCAGGCGGGCGGTCTTTCGGAAATCACCAATTTCGAGCAGCTGGTTCAGCTCGGCCGCACCGGAAACCTGGACGCGAACGACCAGCACATCGTCAGGCTGGTCGACTGGCTGCTGCAGTACGCTTTCGAACAACGGGCGAGCGACATCCACGTCGAGCCGCGCCGCGAAGTGGCGAACGTGCGCTTTCGCATCGACGGCGTGCTGCATCAGGTCTACCAGATTCCGATGCCGGTGGTGGCCGCGATGACCAGCCGCATCAAGATCCTGGGGCGCATGGACGTCGTCGAGAAGCGGCGTCCGCAGGACGGACGGATCAAGACGCGTACGCCGGACAACGAGGAAGTGGAGCTGCGGCTTTCGACCATGCCCACCGCCTTCGGCGAGAAGCTGGTCATGCGCATCTTCAACCCCGAGGTACTGGTGAAGGATTTCCGCGACCTGGGCTTCTCGGAGGAAGACGGCGCCCGCTGGCAGGAGATCATTTCCCGCCCCAACGGCATCGTTCTGGTGACCGGCCCCACCGGCTCGGGCAAGACCACCACGCTCTATTCCACGCTCAAGCACCTGGCCCGGCCCGACGTGAACGTGTGCACGATCGAGGACCCGATCGAGATGGTGGAGCCCGCCTTCAACCAGATGCAGGTGCAGCACGGCATCGGGCTGGACTTCGCCTCGGGCGTGCGCACCCTGCTGCGCCAGGACCCCGACATCATCATGGTGGGCGAGATCCGCGACCTGGAAACCGCGGAGCAGGCGATTCAGGCGGCTCTCACCGGACATCTGGTCTTTTCCACGTTGCACACCAACGACGCACCCTCGGCCATCACCCGTCTGCTCGACATTGGCGTGCCTCCCTATCTGCTGCCTTCGACCCTGATCGCCGTGATGGCACAACGCCTGGTACGCACCCTCTGCCCGCATTGCGCCGAGCCCTCCGAGCTGAGCGACGAGGCCTGGGAGGCATTGATCGCGCCCTGGCAGGCGGAGAAGCCGAAGCAGGCACGCATCGCCCGCGGATGCCTCGAGTGCCGCATGACCGGCTACCTCGGGCGCGTCGGCATCTATGAAATCATGGCGATGAGCGATCGAATCCGTCCGCTGATTCACGAGCGCGCGGACATGACTGCGATCCGCGAGCAGGCCTATCGCGACGGCATGAAACCGCTGCGCATCAGCGGAGCGCGCAAGGTGGCCGCTGGAATCACCACCGCGGAGGAAGTCATGAGCGTGGCACCCCCGGCGGCAAGCGAGCGCAAGACACCCGCCTCGCCCGGGCGCGCCGAGGCGCCGCGCTGAGGTGCTCGAGTGCCGCGCACCCAGTCGTCCGCTCTCGCCCAGACGCCGAATCACCCGGTTTACGCCTCCCTCACAAGATGAAAAGCACGCTACGCCCCGGGCTCACGTACCGACACCAGTTCAAGATCCCGGAAAGCAAGACCGTCCCGCACCTGTATCCGGAATCGGACATGTTCAGGCAAATGCCGCCGGTGCTCGCCACAGGCTTCCTGGTCGGCTTGCTGGAATGGGCCTGCATCGAGCTGCTGCGACCGCATCTGGACTGGCCGGCCGAGCAGACGCTCGGCACCCACGTGAATTTCTCTCACCTGGCTCCCACGCCCCCGGGCCTGACAGTCACCGTGGACGTCAGGCTGGAAGAAGTCGACGGCCGCCGGCTCGTCTTTTCCCTCGTGGCGCACGATGGCGTGGACACGATCTCCGAGGGCCGCCACGAGCGCCATGTCATCGACGCCGCCAGGTTCCGAGCGAAAGTCGCACAGAAGGCCGAGAAAGCGGGCGTTTCCGGGTGATCGCGCCGCGCCGGGGGGTGGTCGCCCCCTGCCTGGCATCGACCATGCTCTGATCGGGCCATGGCCCTGACTGAGCGATTCGCGCGCGTGCCGGAAAACTTCGCTTGGCGGGATATCGCCTTCAATGCCGTGCTGGCGGCGGTGTATTTCGCCGCGGGCGCGGGCGGACTGAGTCTCGCGCTGTTCCACCCGCAGATCACGACGATCTGGCCGCCCTCCGGGATCGCGCTCGCCGCCCTGCTGCTGTACGGGGTCCGACTCGTGCCCGGCGTGTGGCTTGGCGCATTGGCCGTGAACGTCTGGTCGTCTGCTGACTTCGCCGGCGCGCTGGGCGTGGCCAGCGGCAACACGCTGGCAGCGATGACCGGCGCGATGCTCCTCAGGCGCGTCGGCTTCGACGGGCGCTTGCCGCGACTGCGCGACGCCACGCATCTGCTGGTCTACGGCGTGATGCTCGACCCGCTCGTGGCCGCTTTGCTCGGCCCGGCAAGCCTGTTCCTCTCGGGTTCCCTGCCGGCCGCCGACCTGGCGCAGGCCGTGCCGATCTGGTGGGTGGGGGACGCGCTGGGCGTCCTGCTCGTCGTGCCGCTCATCTTCGCGGTCCCGGCGCTGTGGCGGGAACGCCAGCCCATCGGCCGGCGCGTCGAGGGCGCCTTCCTCGTCGCCGTGCAATCCATGATCGCCGCCATGATTTTCAGCGGCTCGGTGGAACGAATCCTGAACGTCGGCCGGCTCGAATATGTGCTCCTGCCGGTGGCCATCCTGCTCGCCCTGCGCCATCGTCCCGCGTTCACCGCACTGTCCAACGCGATCGTGTTCGCGTTGGCCGCCTGGGGCTCGATGGCCGGACTGGGTCCTTTCGCGTTCGGCGTGGTGGCGGACGGGCCCTTGATCTTTCACCTGGCGGTGGTCACCTTCTTCGCCACGACGCTGCTGGTGAGCGCGGTGGGCGGAGAGCTGGCCCACGCGCTCGCGCACGCGCGCCAGAGCGCGGACCGATTCCAGCGCCTCACCGAGCTGTCTTCCGACTGGTACTGGGAACAGGACGAGCACTATCGCGTTACCTACATGTCGCCGCGCTACAGCTCGAAGAGCGGCCTGCGCATGAAGCCCACACTCGGGCAGACGCGTTTCGAGACCGACAATATCTGGGAGTCTGAGGAGCAGAAGCGAAAACATCGCGAGGACCTCGACGCGCGGCGGCCGTTCCGTGACTTGCGGCTGGCGCGCTACGACGAGGACGGCGAGCTGCACCATCTCTCGATCAGCGGTGATCCGGTGTTCGATTCGAGCGGGCGATTCGTCGGCTACCGCGGCATCGGGCGCGATATCACGGCGGAAAAGCGTGCCGAGGCCGCGCTGCGAGCGAGCGAAGAGCGCTTTCGCAGCCTCACCGAGCTGTCCTCCGACTGGTACTGGGAGCAGGACGAGAACCTGCGCTTCACGTTCCTCTCCGGTGGCAGAGAAGACCGCGCCGGGTTCGGCGGCAACGCCTCGCTCGGCAAGACGCGTTTCGAACTGCCCAATATCTTCGAATCCGAGAAAGCGCGACGCGCGCACGAAGAAGACCTGCGCGCCCGCCGACCCTTCCGCGACCTCGTCCTGAAACGCCTCACCCCCGAAGGCGAGGCCCGCTTCGCGCTGATCAGCGGCAAGCCGCTGTTCGACGCCACCGGCCGGTTCCTGGGCTACCGCGGCGTTGGCCGCGACATCACTGCGCTCAAGCGCACCGAGCAGCGCCTGGCGCGGCTGCGCGACTTCTACGCGGCACTGTCCGAGGTCAACGAAGCGATCATCCGCATCCGCGAGCGCGACACCCTGTTCCGCGAAGCCTGCAAGGTGGTGGTCCGGCACGGCGCGCTCGAATTCGCCCGCATCGCGATGCTGGACCCGCGCACCAAGCGCGTATCGACCGTGGCGTTCGGCGGCGACGACCACGGTCTGGCCGGCAAGCTGTATTTCTCGCTCGATCCTGGCGCCGAGGGCGGCAGGGCGCCGTCGGCCGAAGCTTTGCGCAGCGGGCAGCATTACGTGTGCAACGACGTGCGCAGCGACGAGCGCATTTTCTCCCGGCAGTTGCTGATCGACGCCGGCTTGCTGTCGGTGGGCACCTTTCCGCTCGTGGTGGGCGACGAGCCCCGCGGGGCACTGCATCTGTACGCCCGGGAACCGGGGTTCTTCGACGAAGAGCTGATCGCCCTGCTCGACCGTTTGGCGCTGAACTTGTCGTTCGCCCTGGAGAACATCGACCGCGAAGCTGCGCGCGAGCAGGCCGAGCGCGCGGCCGCGGAGCAGCGCCGCTTCTTCGAAAGCATCCTCAATGCGATCGCCAGCCCGATCGTGGTCAAGGGCGAGGATCACCGGTTCGTGGCGTTCAACGATGCCGCAGTGGCCTTTCTCGGCCGACCGCGCGAATGGCTGATCGGCAAGACCGACTTCGACCTGTTCTCCGAAGAGCGGGCGCGCTATTTTCAGCACACGGATGATCTGGCGCTCGCATCGGCCGAGCCGGTCGAGTACGAAAGCGCGTACACGGTCGCCGGCAAGCGGCGCACGATGTTCGTACGCAAGTCCGCTCTGGCCCGCCCTGACGGCAGCCGCGTGTTGGTGTTGGTGATGACCGACGTCACCGAGCGCAGGGCGACCGAAGACGCGCTGCGCGCGAGCGAACGGCGCTTCCGTGACGTGGCCGAAGTCGCCAGCGAGTTTGTCTGGGAGAACGACCGGGAGGGCCGTTTCACCTATCTCTCTCCCAAGGTCGTGGAAGTGCTCGGCTACAGCGCCGAGGAACTGCTCGGTCGCACCCCGGCCGAGCTGATGCCGCCGGGCGAAGAGGAACGGGTGCGCGCCTGGCTTGCTGAGCACATGGATGCGGAGCGGCGCTTCCGCAATCTCGAGCATCAGATCGTCGCCAGGTCGGGCGAGATCCTGTGGATCCAGGTCAGCGGCGTCCCCATGCACGATGAGCAGGGACGCCTTGCCGGCCATCGCGGCACGACCCGCGACATCACGCAACTGAAACGCTCGGAAGCGCGGATCAGTTATCTCGCCACGCGCGATCCGCTCACCGAGCTGCCCAACCGCCTGCTGTTCAACGACCGCCTGGAGCAGGGGCTGATCGGCGCGCGGCGCTCCGGAGACTCGCTTGCCGTGCTGTTCATCGACCTGGACCGGTTCAAGACCATCAACGACTCGCTCGGCCACCACATCGGCGACCTTCTGCTCAAGGAGGTCGCACAGCGCATGGCGGCCTGCATCCGGCGCGGCGACACGCTGGCGCGGCTCGGAGGCGACGAGTTCGTCATCGCGCTGGAGCACCTCAGGCGCGCCGAGGATGCCGCCCAGGTGGCATCGAAGATCGTGCGTTCCCTGTCGCGACCGGTGGAGGTTGGCGGGCACACGCTGAACACTTCGTGCTCGATCGGCATCAGCATCTACCCGATAGACGCCGACGACGCGGTGACGTTGATGAAGAACGCCGACACCGCGATGTACTTCGCCAAGGAGAAGGGGCGCAACAATTTCCAGTTCTTCTCGCCGGATATGAACGTGCGCGCCGTCGAGCGCCACAAGCTCGAAGTGGCGCTGCGCCGCGCGCTCGACCAGGGTGACTTCCTGTTGCTCTATCAACCCCAGGTCGCGATCGAGACCGGCCAGGTGATCGGCGCCGAGGCGCTCATCCGCTGGAAGCATCCCGAGCGCGGCCTGATCGCGCCGAGCGGCTTCGTCGGCGTGGCCGAGGAGTCTGGCCTGATCGAACCGATGGGCCGCTGGGTGCTCAAGGAAGCGTGCAGCCAGGCGCGACGCTGGCGCGAGCAGGGCCTGCCCGCGGTGCGCCTGGCGGTCAACATTTCCGCCCGGCAACTGCTCGATCCCAGGGAGTTCCTGTCCTACGTCAACCGCGTGCTGGACGAGACCGGTCTGGAGCCGCGTCTGCTGGAGCTGGAAATGACCGAGTCCCTGCTGCTCGCCAATGTCGAGGAGAACGCCGCGGTCCTGCACAAGCTGGGCAAGCTCGGCGTGCGCATCGCGGTGGACGACTTCGGAACCGGCTACTCCTCGCTCGCCTATCTGAAGCAGTTGCCGATCGACTCGCTCAAGATCGACAGGACCTTCGTCCGCGACATCGAATCCGACCCGGAAGATGTGGCGATCATCAAGGCCATCATCGCGATGGCCCACGAACTGAAGCTGAAGGTAACCGCGGAGGGCGTCGAGACCCGGGGACAGCTCGAAGCCCTGCGCAAGCTGGGCTGCGACGAGTACCAGGGTTACCTGCTCTCGAAACCCGTGCCCGGCGAAGAGTTCGCGGCTCGCTTCCTGTCGCAGAAGGGGCTCGACGTCGCTACCTAGCTCGAGAAGCGCCCACCGCGGAGGACAAAGAACCTTCCCGTCGGATAATTCGTCGCCAGGAAAACCAGTGGTTCGCTGACATGGGCGAGATGCCAGCCGTCCGTCAGCGCCTTCTCCCGTCGTCCTTTGCGTTACTCCGCGTCCTCTGCGTCCTCCGCGGTGAGAGTTTGTCTTTCTAGCGGACCAAGGCGCGCATGGCGCGTTCGAGACCCTCGAGCGTGAGTGGGTACATGCGCCCGTCCATCAGCTTCTTCACCATTCCGATCGACTCGTAATAGTCCCAGCGCTCCTCGGGCACGGGATTGAGCCAGGCGGCCCTCTGGTAGACGTCGAGCAGCCGGCACAGCCACACCGACCCGGGCTCTTCGTTGTGATGCTCGATGCTGCCGCCCGGATGGGCGATCTCGTAGGGGCTCATCGCCGCGTCGCCCACGAACACCAGGCGGTAGTCGTGGCCGTACTTGTGCAGCACGCTCATCGTCGGGATGCGCTCGGTGTGCCGGCGGCGATTGTCCCTCCAGACTGTTTCGTACAGGAAGTTGTGGAAGTAGAAATATTCCAGGTGCTTGAACTCGGCGCGCGCGGCGGAAAACAGTTCTTCGCACACTCGCACGTGGTCCTCCATCGACCCGCCGACGTCCAGAAACAGCAGCACCTTCACCGCGTTGTGTCGCTCGGGAATCATCTTCAGGTCCAGGTAGCCGGCGTTCTTCGCCGTTGAGCGGATCGTCGCGTCGAGGTCGAGTTCCTCCGCCGCGCCCTCGCGGGCAAAGCGGCGCAGCCGCCGCAGCGCGACCTTGATGTTGCGCGTGCCCAGCTCGACCGCGTCGTCCAGATTGCGAAACTCGCGACGGTCCCAGACTTTCACCGCCCTGCGGTTGCGCGAGCTTTCCTGTCCGATGCGGATGCCCTCCGGGTTGTATCCGTACGCGCCGAACGGCGAGGTGCCGGCCGTGCCGATCCACTTCGAACCGCCCTGGTGCGGGTCTTTCTGCTCTTCCAGCCGCTTGCGCAGCGCCTCCATGAGCTTTTCCCAGCCGCCCATGGACTCGACGAGCTTCTTGTCTTCTGCGGACAGCACCAGTTCCGCCTGACGGCGCAGCCACTGCGCCGGGATCTCCACCAGCCATTGCGCGGGTATGGACTCCACGCCCCGAAAATACTCGGCGAAGGCCCGGTCGAACTTGTCGTAGTTGGCTTCGTCCTTCACCAGCGAGGTGCGCGCAAGGTGGTAGAACTCGTCCAGGCTGTTGAAGGCCAGGTGCGCCGCCATTCCCTCCAGCAGGGTCAGGTACTCCCTGACCGACACTGGCAGGTTGCGCTGCTTCAGCAGCAGGAAGAAATCGGCAAGCAAAGGCTGTTCTTTCGACCCAAGGGCCGCGAGGGCACGCTAGCGCGCGTGACGCGAGAGAAACACCAGCCGTTCGAACAGGTGCACGTCCTGCTCGTTCTTGAGCAGCGCGCCGGCCAGCGGCGGCAGCGTCTTGCGCTCGTCCTTCGAGCGCAGTGCCTCGGGCGGAATGTCTTCCGCCAGAAGAAGCTTCAGCCAGTCCAGCAGTTCGGAGGTCGAAGGCTTCTTCTTCAGTCCTGGAACCTCGCGCAGGTCGAAGAACGCCTCCAGCGCCTCGCGCAGCAGGGTTCGCTTCAACCCGGGGAAGTGGACTTCGACGATCCTCTGCATCGTCTCCCGGTCGGGAAAGCGGATGTAGTGGAAGAAGCAGCGACGCAGGAAGGCATCCGGCAGCTCCTTCTCGTTGTTGCTGGTAATGATGACCGTGGGGCGATGCTTCGCGCGGATGAGCCGGCGCGTCTCGTAGACATAGAATTCCATCCGGTCGAGTTCGCGCAACAGATCGTTCGGGAATTCGATGTCGGCCTTGTCGATTTCGTCGATCAGGACGACCGCCGGAACCTCCGAATCGAACGCTTCCCAGAGCGGGCCGCGCACGATGTAGTTGGCGATGTCGTGCACCTTCTCTTCGCCCAGCTGCGAGTCGCGCAGCCGCGACACAGCGTCGTACTCGTACAGGCCCTGCTGCGCCTTGGAGGTGGACTTGATGTGCCACTGGATCAGCGGCCGCCCGAGCGCCTTCGCCACTTCGATCGCCAGCATGGTCTTGCCCGTGCCCGGTTCGCCTTTGATGAGCAGCGGGCGCTGGAGGGCGATCGCGGCGTTCACCGCCATCTTCAGATCGTCGGTAGCAACGTAGGTATCGGTTCCGCTGAATCTCATGGGCTCGCCGGGTCAGTGGACGGACCGCGATTATACGAGGCGGGCGCGGGTCGCCTGCGCCTTTGTCGCCAATCGAGCCCGCGCCGTGTCAGCGGCCCGGGAGATCTCTTTTTCGGTCGGTCATAATGTATCGGGAGGTGTCGGACCGGGGCCGGAAAAGCGGGAGGAGACCGCCGGAAGGGCGCCGCGCGCGCTGAACAGGGAAGATCCTCGGGCCGTCGACCGCCAGCGGGCCGCTGGAGGGATTCGCTCCGGCTCGGCGTCATCCGTCGACGATGCCCGGCGAAGCGCCTCCGCCAGCACCCTGACGTCGCCCTGCGGGTCGCGCTAGACTGCGCCGGAACTTCGTCTCGCCGCGCCTGGAGAGCTTCCACATGCCAAGACTGAACGCGAACCTGTCGATGATGTTCACAGAGGTCGGTTTTCTGGACCGCTTCGGCGCGGCTGCGCGCGCCGGATTCAAGGGCGTGGAATTCCTGTTCCCCTACGAATTCCCGGCTGCCCAGATCCGCGAGCAGCTCGACCGGCACCGGCTGCAAATGGTGCTGTTCAACATGCCGCCGGGCGACTGGAACGCCGGTGACCGGGGTCTGGCCTGCGACCCGGGGAAAGTCGCGCAATTTCAGGACGGCGTGGCTCAAGCGCTGGAATACGCGCGCGCGCTGGGCTGCCGGCGGCTCCACTGCATGGCCGGTCTGAAGCCGCGTGGCGTCTCCGAGGAGAAGATGCGCGAGACCTACATCGCGAACCTGCAGTTCGCCGGCCGCGAACTCGCGAAGCACGACATCACGCTCCTGATCGAGGCGATCAACACCCGCGACATCCCCGGCTTCTATCTGAACTACTCGCGCCAGGCCTTCGACATCATGCATTACGCCGGCGTGCCGAACCTGAAGTTCCAATACGACATCTATCACATGCAGATCATGGAGGGCGATCTCGCGCCCACCATCGAGAAACACCTGGACAAGATCGGGCACATGCAACTGGCCGACACGCCGGGACGGCACGAGCCGGGCACCGGCGAGATCAACTACGGCTTCCTGCTGCCATTCATCGATCGCGTCGGATACCAGGGCTGGATCGGCTGCGAGTATCGGCCCGCGGGCAGGACCGAGGAGGGTCTCGCCTGGACCCGGCCTTATCTATAAGAACGGCAACTCTCACCGCGAAGGACGCAGAGGACGCAGGGGAAAGACGAGTTATGCAATGAGACGTCAGATTACGCAAGCGTCCTTGGACGCGAAAAGATCAGGAGACGTCAGTTCATTTCGTGCTTGCACATTTCAGAGTCTGGTTGTCTCCTCCGCGTCCTCTGCGTCGTTCGCGGTGAGAGCCTAGTCAAGGAGAAGACAAATGAACGTGGGATTCGTGGGATTGGGCATCATGGGCAAGCCCATGGCAGGTCATCTGATCCAGGGCGGCCATACGCTGTACCTGTATTCGCGCAGCGGTGTTCCCCAGGAGCTCACCGCCGCCGGCGGCAAGGCGTGCGCCTCGGCAAAAGAGGTGGCGCAGAAATCCGAAGTGGTGATCACGATGGTGCCGGACACGCCGGACGTCGAGAAGGCGCTCTTCGGCAAGGACGGCGTGGCGGAGGGACTGGCCGCCGGAAAGATCGTGGTGGACATGAGTTCCATCTCGCCCATCGCCACCCAGGATTTCGCCGCGCGCGTGCGCAAGCTGGGCGCGGACTACGTGGATGCACCCGTGTCCGGCGGGGAAGTCGGCGCCAGAAACGCATCCCTGACCATCATGGTCGGAGCCGCCGAGAAGACTTTCCAGAAGGTCAAGCCGCTGTTCGAACGGATGGGCAAGAACATCACGCTGGTGGGCGAGGTCGGCGCCGGCCAGGTATGCAAGGTCGCCAACCAGATCATCGTCGCGCTCAATATCGAAGCGGTCGCCGAGGCGCTGCTGCTCGCCTCGAAGGCCGGGGTGGACCCGGCGAAGGTGCGGCAGGCCCTGATGGGCGGCTTCGCCTCTTCCCGCGTGCTGGAGGTGCATGGCGAGCGCATGATCAAGCGCACCTTCGAGCCGGGTTTTCGCATCGAACTGCACCAGAAGGATCTCAACCTCGCCCTGTCCTCGGCGCGCGCGCTCGGCATGAGCCTGCCCAATACCGCGACGGCACAGGAACTGTTCAACGCCTGCCTGGGAATGGGCGGCGGCAAATGGGACCACTCCGCGATGGTCAAAGCCCTCGAGGCGCTGGCCAGCCATCCCGTTTCGAAATAGCGACACTCACCGCAGAGCACGCAGAAGGCGCGGTGAAAAAGACAATGCTTGTATGCAAGTCAGCATGTGACGGAGCCCGCAAGCGCGCGCGACTTCGGAAGGACCTTGCGCACTCCTTCGTGCCCTCGTGGTCCGCTCTCGAGGTCTTCCTCTGCGTCCCCCGCGCGGGCGCTTGAATCAGCCGAATGATCAGCGATCCGAGACAACTGCTGAGGCAGATGTTCGAGGCGGCGATCGCGGCGGCGCTGCCGGAGAAGTCGCTGCCGAAGTACCTGCCCAAACCGCCCAGGGGCCGCACGATCGTGGTCGGTTGCGGCAAGGCGGCAGCCTCGATGGCCAGGGCGGTCGAAGACCACTGGCCCGGCGAACTGCAGGGACTGGTCGTCACCCGTTACGGCCACCGCGTGCCGACCCACCGCATCGAGGTCGTGGAAGCCGCGCACCCCGTGCCCGACCTCGCGGGCGTCGAGGCAGCGGAGCGCATTCTCGCGATGGTGCGTGGATTGACAGAGCACGACCTGGTGCTGTTCCTGGTCTCGGGCGGCGGTTCCGCCCTGCTCTCGCTCCCCGCCCCCGGCATCACGCTGGTCGACAAGCAGGCGATCAACAAGGCACTGCTGAAAAGCGGCGCGAACATCGCCGAGATGAACTGCGTGCGCAAGCATCTGTCCGCGGTCAAAGGGGGAAGGCTGGCCGCGGCCGCACACCCCGCACGGGTGCTGACGCTGGCGATTTCCGACATTCCGGGCGACGATCCGGCGGTGATCGCGTCCGGTCCGACCGTGGCCGATCCAAGCACGTTCGCCGATGCGCTGGCCATCCTGGAGAAGTACGGCATCCGCGAGCCGCTGAGCGTGATCAACCATCTGCGCGCCGCACAAGACGAGACGCCCAAACCCGGCGACCCGCGGCTGGCGCGCACGCAGCTGCACATGATCGCCACGCCGCAGATGTCGCTCGAGGCGGCCGCGGCGGTGGCGCGCAAGGCCGGCGTCGCGCCGGTGATCCTCGGCGACGCCATCGAGGGCGAAGCGCGCGAAGTGGCGCTGGTTCACGCCGGCATCGCGCGGCAGGTCAGGCGCCACGGCCAGCCCGCCGCACCGCCGTGCGTGCTGCTCTCTGGGGGCGAAACCACGGTAACCGTGCGTGGCAACGGCCGCGGCGGCCGCAACGTGGAATTCCTCCTCGCGCTGGCGATCGCTCTCGACGCAGAGGAGGGCATCTGGGCCCTGGCGGGGGATACCGACGGCATCGACGGCACCGAGGACAGCGCCGGCGCCATCGTGGCGCCGGACTCGTTGCGGCGCGCCGCCGCGCTCGGGATGGACGCCAAGGCGATGCTGGCGAATAATGACGGCTACGGCTTCTTCTCCCGGCTCGGCGATCTGGTGATCACCGGTCCGACGCTGACCAACGTCAACGACTTCCGCGCCATCCTGATCGATCGCGCTCGCTGAGCACTTCGATGGGCAAGCCCGAATTGTTCCCTTCCGAGATCGTCACACCTGCCATCTCCAAGGACGAGCTGGTGCAGCGCCTGCTCGGCATGCTGCCCCAAGAATGCGTGCTGCACGAGGAGGAGGAGCTGAAACCCTACGAGTGCGACGGCCTCTCGGCGTACCGGCGCGTACCTCTGGCCGTGGCGCTGCCGGAGAACGAGGCGCAGGTTCGAGCGGTGCTGCGCATCTGCTTCGAAGGCCGCGTGCCGGTCGTGTTCCGTGGCGCCGGGACCGGGCTGTCCGGCGGTGCCCTGCCCTACGAGCACGGCCTGCTGCTCGGACTGTCGAAGCTGAAGCACATCCTGGAAATCGATCCGCTCGCCCGCATCGCTCGGGTGCAGCCGGGCGTGCGCAACGCGGCCATTTCGGAAGCGGCCGCACCTTTCGGACTGTACTACGCGCCCGACCCCTCCAGCCAGATCGCCTGTTCGATCGGCGGCAACGTCGCGGAAAACTCCGGTGGCGTGCACTGCCTGAAGTACGGCCTCACGGTACACAACATTCTCAAGCTGCGTTTCCTCACGATCGAAGGCGAATTGCTGGAAATCGGCTGCGACGGGCTGGACTCGCCCGGCTATGATCTGCTGGCGCTCGTCACCGGATCCGAAGGGATGCTCGGCGTGATCACCGAAATCACCGTGAAGCTCCTGCCCAAGCCGGTCAAGGCCCAGGTCGTGCTGGCCGCTTTCGACGACATCGCCAAGGCGGGCCAGGCGGTCGCCGATATCGTCGGCGCCGGCATCGTGCCGGCGGGACTGGAAATGATGGACCAGCCGGCCACCCGTGCGGTCGAGGAATACGTTCACGCCGGCTATCCGCTGGACGCGCAGGCGATCCTGCTGTGCGAATCGGACGGCACCGAGGAAGAGGTCGCCGCCGAGATCGCGCGCGTGACCGAGGTGATGAAGAAGGCTGGCGCCACCGATGTCCGCGTCTCGCGCGACGAGGCCGAGCGCCTGAGGTTCTGGGCCGGGCGCAAGGCGGCCTTCCCGGCCGTCGGCCGCATCCTGCCCGACTACTTCTGCATGGACGGGACCATTCCCCGCAGGCAGCTCGCGCGGGTGCTCCAGCGTATCGCCGAGCTGTCGGCACAGTTCCGCCTGCAGTGCGCGAACGTGTTCCACGCCGGCGACGGCAACCTCCACCCGCTCATCATGTTCGACGCCAACGACGACGATCAACTGCGCCGCGCGGAGCAGTTCGGCGCGGCGATTCTCGAACTGTGCGTCGAGGTGGGCGGCACCATCACCGGCGAGCACGGGGTCGGGATCGAAAAGATCAACCAGATGTGCGTGCAGTTCCGTCCACCCGAGTTGAAGACCTTCCACGCCGTGAAGCGCGCGTTCGACGCGTTCGGCCTGCTCAATCCCGGCAAGGCCGTGCCCACGCTGCAGCGCTGCGCCGAGTTCGGGGCGATGCACGTGCGCCGCGGGCAGGAGAAATTCCCCGACCTGCCTCGGTTCTGAAGGCGGAATCTTGAACCACGGAATGCACGCAGGGCACGGAGGGAAAGCGAGAGAGGCGAAACGAAGGCGTGTCAAGAGCGAGTGCTCAGCGGTGAATCATCTCTCTCGCCCGGATTGTCACTCGCGAGTCGACCGTTCCTGTTTTCTCCTCCGTGGTTCATTTCTTGTCAGATGGAACATTCGATTGAACAGTTTTCGGCCACCATCCGCGAGGCGGCGGCGCAGCGCAGGGCGTTACGCATCCGGGGCGGCGGCACCAAGGATTTCTACGGCGTAAGGCTGGAAGGCGAGCCGCTCGACACGCGCCGCTATTCCGGCGTTGTCGAGTACGAGCCGACGGAGCTGGTGCTCACCGCGCGCGCCGGCACGCCGCTGTCCGAAATCGAGTCCATACTCGCCGCGCAAGGCCAGATGCTGGCCTTCGAGCCGCCCCATTTCGGACCGCATGCCACGTTCGGCGGGTGCATCGCGGCGGGCTTCTCCGGTCCGCGACGCGCCTATGCGGGCGCGGCCCGCGATTTCGTGCTCGGCGTGCGCATGCTCAACGCCGATGGCGAGGATCTGCGCTTCGGCGGGCAGGTCATGAAGAATGTCGCCGGCTACGACCTGTCGCGTCTGCTCGCCGGCTCGTTCGGGACGCTCGGCCTGATCCTCGAGATTTCCATCAAGGTGCTGCCACGTCCGCAGACCGAGCACACGCGGGTCTTCGAGATGAGCGAGGCCCGCGCCATCGAGAGCATGAACCGCTGGGCCGGCCAGCCGCTGCCGGTTTCGGCGACCTGCTTCGTGGACGGCGCTCTGTACCTGCGGCTTTCGGGCGCGGCGAGCGCCGTCGCAGCCGCCCAGCGCCGGCTCGGCGGCAACGAAGTTCCAGCCGATGCGCAGTTCTGGCGTTCGATCCGCGAGCACAGCCATCCGTTCTTTCGTCGCTCGCCCATGCTCTGGCGCCTGTCGCTCAAATCGACCACGGCGCCACTCGATCTCGGCCCGACGCTGCTGGAATGGAACGGGAGCCTGCGCTGGATTGCGGCCGCGCTCGATCCCGCACCGGTACACGCTGCCGCACGGAAGGCCGGCGGCTATGCCACGCTGTTCCGCGCCCCGGAGAGGTCGGCCGGGGCCGTGTACCTGCCGGAGTCTTTGCTCGCGATCACCCGGCAACTGAAGCGCGCCATGGATCCGCACGGCATTTTCGGCCCCGGCCGCCTCCACCCGGAATTTTGACCGGCTCTTCCAACCACGCAGACACAGAGGCACAGAGAGAAGCCACATGGATGAAAGACACGAGAACGAGGTGTTGCGCCGCGGAGCCCCCGATTTGGATTCGTGTCCTCGTGTTTCGCTCTTCCAGATCATTTGGACTTCTCCGTGTCTCTGTGCCTCTGTGATTAGATCGGACGCATGAAAACCAACCTGGCGGAGCCCATCCGCGGCACTCCGGAAGGACGGGAAGCGGATCGCATCCTGCGGACCTGCGTGCACTGCGGGTTCTGCACCGCGACCTGCCCGACCTACCAGTTGCTCGGCGACGAGCTGGACGGACCGCGCGGGCGGATCTATCTGATCAAGGAACTGCTCGAAGGCAAGCAGTTCACGCGCAAGACCCAGTTGCACCTGGACCGCTGCCTCACCTGCCGCGCCTGTGAGACCACCTGCCCCTCGGGCGTGGAGTACGGTCACCTGGTCGATATCGGGCGCAACATCGTCGAACAGCAGCTCGGCCGGCCGCTGGTGGAGTCGGTGAAACGCGCGGCTCTGCGCGCGATCGTTCCCAATCCGGCTCTGTTCACGCCGCTGTTGCGGCTCGGCCAACTGGTGCGCCCGCTGCTGCCCGGCGGGCTGCGCCGCAAGGTGCCCGCGCCACAAGCGCGTGCCGCGTGGCCGGCGCCGCGCCATGCGCGGCGCATGCTCGTGCTGGACGGGTGCGTGCAGCCGGCGATTGCGCCGAACATCAACGCCGCCACCGCACGCGTGCTCGACGCGATCGGCATCTCGCTCCTCAAGGCGGAGAACGCGGGTTGCTGCGGCGCCGTGACCTTTCACCTCGACCGGCAGCGGGAGGCCGCCGCCTACATGCGCCGCAACATCGACGCGTGGTGGCCGTATGTCGAAGCCGGCGTGGAAACCATCGTGACGACCGCTAGCGGCTGTGCCGTCATGGTGAAGGATTACGGCCATGCGCTGGCGCACGATCCCGCCTATGCCGACAAAGGGCGCAGGATCGCCGAGCTGACCAGGGACATCGGCGAGGTCCTGTTCGACGAGCGGGAGAAGGTGAAGGATCGCCTCACCCTTCACCCCTCGCGTCTGACGCGCCAACGCGTGGCCTTCCATTCCCCGTGCACGCTGCAGCACGGATTGAAGATCCGCGAAAAGGTCGAAGTCCTGCTGCGCGAAGCCGCCTTCGAGCTGACCTTCGTGCCAGACTCGCATCTTTGCTGCGGCTCGGCGGGCACCTACTCGATTCTTCAGCCGCAACTGTCGCGACAGCTTCTCAAGAACAAGATCGAAGCACTGCAATCGGGAGATCCCGCGCTCATCGCCACCGCCAATATCGGCTGCCTGACCCATATCCAGAGCGGCGCCGCCGTGCCCGTAAGGCACTGGGTCGAATTGCTGGCCGAAAGACTCGTGGAATCCTGACCGGTGCTTCGGGCAACCGGTGCAGAGCTGCATGCCCGGTTCATCCCGAGCAGAAAAAAACAGATCAACCCGAGGAGGAAGCAATGCTGTTCGACGTACGCATCTACACCTGCCGTCCCGGCACGATCAGGAAGCATCTCGCCCTCTACGAGCGCATGGGCAAGGGTCCCCAGACGCGTCATCTGGGCGAGCCGTTCGCCTACTTCGTGACCGAGACCGGCAACGTCAACCAGTACATGCACATCTGGGCCTACGAGAACGCCGCCGACCGCGAGCGCCGGCGCGCGGCGATGCTGGCGGATCCGGAATGGCAGGCGTTTCTCGAAGAGAGCGCGAAGCTGGGCGCGCTGGAGCATCAGGAGAACCGCCTGATGACGCCGGTGCCGTTCTTTCCGGTCAGGCGCTGAGCGTACGCATGATCATGCCCGGCGGCTATGACGCGGCCGTGCTTCCCGCGGGCGTTCGCGCTCGTTTCGTCGAAGGCGTCAACGGCCTGAGGATGCACATACTCGAAGCCGGATTCGAGCAGCCGGGCCGGCCGTGCCTGCTCCTGCTCCACGGTTTTCCGGAGCTGGCTTACAGCTGGCGCAAGCTCATGCCACGGCTGGCGCAGGCCGGTTATCACGTGATCGCGCCCGACCAGCGCGGGTATGGTCGCACCACCGGTTGGGACCGGCGCTACGACGGCGAGGTGGCGTCCTTCCGCATGCTCAATCTGGTCAAGGACGCGCTGGCGCTGGTGTTCGCCTGCGGACATCGCTCGGTGACCGCGGTCATCGGCCACGACTTCGGCTCTCCGGTGGCGGCGTGGTGCGCGCTGATCCGGCCTGAAGTGTTCCGCTCGGTGGTGCTGATGAGCGCGCCCTTCGCCGGTCCGCCTTCCTTGTCCGCCGGGGCAGCGGGCGAGCCTGGCAGCGCATCCGGGGCCGCGACCATCCATGATCAGCTCGCGGCCTTGCCCCGACCCCGCAAGCATTACCAGTGGTATTACTCCACGCCCGAAGCCAACGCGAACATGTGGCATTGCCCTCAGGGCGTGCACGCCTTCCTGCGCGCCTATTACCACATGAAGAGCGCGGACTGGAGCGCGAACAAACCCTTCAGGCTGCAATCCTGGTCCGCAGGCGAGCTGGCGAAGATGCCCACCTACTACATCATGGACTTGAACAAGGGCATGGCCGAGACCGTCGCGCCGGAAACGCCCTCCCCGGCACAAGTCGCGGCGTGCAAGTGGCTGACGGAAGAAGAGCTGCGCGTCTACAGCGCCGAGTACGAGCGCAACGGCTTCCAGGGCGGGCTGCAGTGGTACCGCTGCGCGACCGATCCGGGGCACGCGGCCGATCTTCAGGTGTTCTGTGGCCGCACCATCGACGTGCCCTCGCTGTTCATCGCCGGCCGCAGCGACTGGGGCATCTATCAGAGACCCGGGGAGTTCGAGCGCATGCAGCAGCAGGCCTGCACCCGCATGCTCGGCTGCCACCTGGTCGAAGGCGCCGGCCACTGGGTTCAGCAGGAACGGCCCGAAGAGGTCGGACGCCTGCTGCTCGATTTTCTCCGGCGCGGCGGGGCGAGCGCCTAGCGAGCACATCATCCCTCGGCCATTGAAGAACAAACCGCATGGAACACCGAAAATGAGCGTCGCAATCGTTACCGGTAGCGCGGGTGGAATCGGCGAGGCGGCTGCCCGGGCCATCGCGCAGCGCGGTACCCGCGTTGCGGTAGCCGACCTCAGAGCGGATGCCGCCGCGCAGGCGGCGCAGCGGCTGCGGGCCGAAGGGCTCGCCGCCGAGCCCGTAGCGGTGGACGTGGGCGAGCAGGCCAGCGTCGCCGCCATGGTCGAGGCGGTGCTGGGCCGATGGGGCCGCATCGACATCCTGGTCAACAATGCGGGCATCGAAAGCTCCAAGCCCTTCCTGGACATCGGCCTGGAGGAGTACGAGCGCGTCATGCGCGTGAACCTGACGGGGGTGTGGCTCTGCTGCCGGGCCGTCATCCCCGTCATGCTGCGCCAGCAGGCGGGTTGCATTCTCAACGTCAGCTCGGTGGCGGGCCAGCGCGGCGGCGGCCTGCTCGGCACGGCCGCTTACTCGACTTCCAAAGGCGCCGTGATCGCGCTCACCAAGGCGCTGGCGCGGGAGTTCGCCCGGTCCGGCATCCGCGTCAATGCGGTGGCACCGAGCCTGACGATGACCGACCTCGCCCGGCGCCAGCTCGAAAAGCTCGACCCCTCCACGCTGGATCGCGTCGTCGCGATGACCCCGCTCGGCCGCGTCGCCCAGCCGCACGAAATTGCAGCCGTCATCGCGTTCCTGACTTCGGACGAAGCGTCGTTTGTGACCGGCCACGTGTACAACGTGGATGGCGGCACCGCGATGTGACGGGCGCCGGCAGGTACCCGACTGCTAGATCGGCAGGAAAACGAGTTTGCTGTCCACCTGCCTGGTCACCGCCGCCCAGTGCTCATCGAAGTTGAGCAGAGCGGGCAGCTTCTCGCCGCGTCGCATGCGGGCGAGCGCAGCCAGCTCCTTGCTCTGGATTTCTTCGGCGATCGGCAGAATGCGTTCGAGCTCGGTGATCGAAGCGACGACCAGTCCGTCGTCATCGCCGAAGACGACATCGCCCGGATTGACGGCGACTCCGCCGCACTGAACCGCGACCTGCGTCTCGCACGCGGTGCGCGTCGTGCCCGACATGGGCGTGACGAAGCGCGCATAGACCGGCAGCGGCAGGGTCCGCAGCGTGGCCGTATCGCGTACCGCTCCGTCCACCACGATGCCGCCGAGCTTGCGGTTCAGGGCCTCGGTCGCGAACAGTTCACCCGCCACCGCGCGTCGTCCGCCGCGCGTGTCGATGACGAGAACGTCGCCGGGTCTCGCATCGACCAGCGCCCGCAACACGGTGAGATGGTCGTCCGGGCACACCAGTGTGAATGCGGTGCCGACAAGTTTGACGCCGGGGTTGACGAGGCGTAGCGCCGGATCCATCACGCGCAGCCGCTTGTCGGCATCGCACAGCGCCGCCGGGTCCAGCTTGAGAAGTCGGGCACGAAGTGTCGTCAGATCCATCGGTGTCTTTCCTTGACTCGTGTTGCGGTTGCGCCCGACAGGCGCGGGCTTGAAATCTCCTGTGCGCCAGGCTCAGCGTGCACCGGAAGCGAGGAAGCCTCCGTCGACCGGGATCACGATGCCGGTCACGTAGGCGGCGCTGTCGGACACCAGGTAGGCGACCGCCGCGGCGATCTCTTCGGGCGTTCCGTAGCGCCGCATGGGGATCGCGTCGGTATAGCTCTGCCGGAACTGCGGGCTGTGCAGCACCCGCGTCATCGGCGTGTCCACCGGCCCGGGCGCCACCGCGTTCGCCGTGATGCCGTGCTCGGCGAGTTCCACCGCCATCTGGCGCGTCAGGCCGATGACGGCGGCCTTGGACGTGCCGTAGCCCGTGCGCCCGACCCCGACCGCGCGCAGGCCGGCCACCGACGCGATGTTGACGATGCGCCCCCAGCCCTGTTGCTTCATCCGCCGCGCGCCGTGCTGCGCGCACAGCAGCACGCCGGTCAGGTTGATGTTCAAGTGCGCCTGCCAGGCATCCAGCGGGAACTCGAGGAAAGGAAAAGTCTTGGCGATACCGGCGTTGTTGACCACGATGTCGCAGCGGCCGTGGTCGCGATCGATGGCGGCAAACGCCTCGCCGATCGAGGCAGGGTCGCCCACGTCGAGCCGCAGCGCCGACGCCCTGAATCCGGCACGCTGGAGCGACTCGGCTTTCTCGCGCGCCTGCGCCCCGTCGATGTCGCCGATCAGCACATGCAGGTTCTGCGCCGCGAGCACATCCGCGATGGCGGCGCCGATGCCCTTGGCGGCTCCGGTGACCAGCGCAATGCGCTGCGGCGAGTGTGTGGATGCCATCAATGCTCTCTGCTAACAGCGCGACCGGATCGGGTGCTGCGGGCGGGCTGTGCGCCGGCATGCCCGCCGAACGCGGCGCAAGGCGTCACGCGCGCCCGAGCGCCTGCCGGATCTCCCGGATCGTCGCGGGCTCCTTGCCCACCGATCGGATCAGGCCCACGGCTTGCTCGACCAGTTGTACGTTGGTCTTCGTTGTGCCGAAGGGCGCATCCTCGAGGCCGACCCGGATGTGACCGCCGCGTTCGGCCGCGTAGACGATCAACGGCGTGATGTCCACGTCCAGGCCGGCGATCATCCAGGGCGCGTGCGGTGCTTCTTCCGCCAGCAGTTGCAGGAAAGCATCCAGCCCGTAGCGCCTGGGCGGAAAACCGAAGCTCAGGCCATCCGAGAACATGAAACGGTAGATGCACTGCGGCACCTGCGGATAGGCGCGCTCGAGCGCCGCCCCCAGGCGCACGAATCCCGGCTCGTAGAGCGCGTAGCCCGGGTGGTAGCGATAGCGAACGGCGAGTTCCAGGCCGAGCCGGATATGGGATTCAGGGTTGGCATAGACAAAGCCCTCCGTGCCCTTGGGAATGTCGGCCAGCCGCGTGATGTTGGTGGAACCCGGGTCCACGACCGACCATTCCAGCAGCCCGCGCTTGCACAGCGTTTCGGTGTGCGCATAGCGCTGCTGCGGCGTCATCATCTGCGGGGCATCGACGCTGCCGGCAAAAGGCAGTGTGGGATACACGACCACGTCTTCTTTCTCGCGGATCCCTTCGATGATGGCGGTGTACAGGTCGGCGTCGTCCTTCTGCCGCCCGGTTTTCTCGTCGTAGGCGTGCACATGGACGATCGCCGCCCCGGCCCGTGCGCAGGCGATCCCCTCTGCCACGATGTCCCGGACGGAGATCGGGATCCCGGGCTGCCGGTCGCGAGACCAGGGCCCGTTCAAGGACACTTCGATCCAGGTCTTGCCGGGTGTTTCCACCCGTCTTCCGGCTCGCTGCGCGACGGCAGCGGCCGGAAGAGCGCCCAGTGCCGCCATCAGCAGCGGTGCGCATGCAGACTTCAGAAAGCGCCGGCGATCTGCGGCGCGCTGTTCACCCAGCGTCGCGGTGCCTGCTTCGCATCGGTTCTTCATTGTCGGTTCTCCTGCCACGAAGGAACTGCGCTCAGACCAGAGGGCCCGAGTATTTCTCGAGCACGCTCCAGGCCTCCTGGCCGAAGGCCTCTCTCCACTTCTTGTAGTAGCCGGACTTCGACACGGCCGCTCGAAACGCCGCCTGGTCGGTCTGGTGGAACTGCAGGCCCAGCTTTTTCAGTTCGCCCTCGACGTTCTGATTGATCTTTACCAGGTCTTCGCGCTCCCTCAGCGCCGCCTCGTTGAAGTTGCGCGCCAGGATTTCCTGCAAGTCCTCGGGAAGCGAGTTCCAGACGCGGCCGTTGACCAGCGTGAACTGGCCGTCCCACATGTGGTTGGTGATCGAGACGTGCTTCTGCACTTCGTAGAGCCTGGAGATCAGGATCAGCGAGAGCGGGTTCTCCTGGCCGTCGACGATGCGCGTTTGCAGCGCCGAGTAAACCTCGCTGAAGTTGATCGAGGTGGGCGCCGCGCCCAGATGCTGGAAAAGGGATGTCCACAGCGGACTGACCGGCACCCGGATCTTGAAGCCCTTCAGGTCTTCTGGCGTCAGGATGGGTCTGGTGCTGCTCGTGATCTGGCGAAAGCCGATGTCCCACAGCTTCTCGAAAGCATGCAGCTTGATCTTCGCGATCACCCCGCGCAGGAACGCGCCCAGCTCGCCGTCGAGCGCCGCCCACACCTGGGAGTAGTTCTTGAAGGCGAAGCCCACGCCGTACAGCGAGGTCTGCCTGGCCAGGGTCGACAGCACGTTGGTGCCCGACAGCACGAACATCTCCAGCGCGCCGCTGCGCAACTGCGACAGCATGTCGGAGTCTCCGCCGAGCTGGTTGTTCGGGAACATGCGCACTTCCAGCCTGCCGCCGGATTCTTCGAGAATCTTCGGCAGGATCTCGTGCACGCGCTGGTTGATCGGGTGCGTCATGGGCAGGTTGCCGGCGAACTTGAACCGGTATTTCGGCCGCGCCGCCGAAGCCCGGCTGGCGATGATCCCGAACAGCGGCAACGCGGCGCCGGCGCTCAGCACGCGGCGCCGGGTTACCGCACCAGGTTGGAGGGCGGGTTGAGGTGCGACGTTCTCGATTCCCATTTCCATCACTCCGATTGTCGGCTTTCCGGTCATTTCAGGAAGCCGATCGAGATCCACGGCACCGCCGCCACTACGATCAGCCCGATGACCAGCGCCAGCAAGTAGCCCTGGATGGGGCGAATGCCTTCGTTCGGGTTGACCCGGCCGATGGCGCAGGCGGCGTAATAGCCGACGCCGAAGGGCGGCGCGAACAGCCCGATGCCCATGGCCAGGATCACGACCATCGCGTAGTGCACTTCGTGCACGCCCACTTGGTGCGCGATCGGAAACAGCAGCGGTCCGAACAGCACGATCGCCGGAATGCCCTCGAGCAGGCTGCCCAGGACGATGAAGACCACGATCGACACGGCGATGAAGCCCAGGGCTCCGCCCGGCAGATTGGTCATCGCCTCGGCCAGCTGCTGGGAAAAACCCGACTGGGTGAGCGACCACGCCATCGCCGTGGCCGCGCCGATGATGAGCAGGATCGCCCCCGAAAGGGAGGCCGTCTCCACCAGCATGGGCAGCAGCCGTCGCCACTCGAATTGCCGGTAGATGAGCAGCCCGGCAATCACCGAGTAGGCGATGCCGATGGTGGACACCTCGGTGGCGGTGGCCACGCCTTCCACGACCGCGGCGCGGATCACGAAGGGCAGCGCGATCGCCGGCGCGGCGATGACCAGCGCGCGCACGATCTGCGCGCGGCTTGCACGCTTGACGTGCGACAGGTCCTCCTTGCGATAACGCCACCAGACGAGGGCACACAACGCCAGGCCCATCACGACCGCGGGCAGCATGCCGCCGGTGAACAAGGCCGCGATGGAGACGCCGGTCACCGAACCGATGGTGAGCAGGACCAGGCTGGGCGGAATGGTCTCCGTCTGAGCGCCGGTGGCGGAAAGCAGGGCCACCAGGTCGCCCTTCTTCGCGCCGCGGCGCTGCATCTCCGGAAACAGCACCGGGGCCACCGCCGCCATGTCCGCGGCCTTGGAGCCCGAGATGCCCGACACCAGATACATCGAGCCGACCAGCACGTAGTGCAGGCCGCCGCGCACGTGACCCAGCAGGTTGCCGAGGAACGCGACCATCGCCCGGGCCATGCCGGTCATCTCGATCAGCAGGCCGAGAAAGACGAATAAGGGAACGCTGAGCAGGATCAGGTGCGACATGCCTTCGTCCATGCGTCCCACGACCGCAGTCATCGGGACCGTGGTGGTGAGCGCCAGGTAGCCGTAGGTCGCGAGCCCGAAGGCAAAGGCGATCGGCACCCCGGCGAACACGTTCAAAGCGACGATGCCGACGAAGAAGATCAGCAGATTCACGTTCTCCAGCTCGAAGAGAACCGGCTGCAGCAGCAGCAACCCGCCGATGCCCAGTCCGATCAGCGCAGCCGCGCCGGCGATGAGACGCCAGTTGCCCGCTTCCAGCAGCCGCATGAGAGCGAACAGGAGCATCAGCGCGCTGCCAGCGGGCAGCGCGGCGGCGCGCCAGGCGTTCGGAATTTCCAGCGCCGGCGTGATGATCACCAGCTCGTCATGGGCGAATTCGTAAGCGGGATAGAGCACGAGCGCCAGAAACGCGAGGGCGGCAGCGATGGCGAGCACTTCGAGAAAGACGCGAGCCCGCGGCGATACCCTGCCTACGACGGCCGTCATGCGCATGTGCTCGCCGCGGCGCAAGGCCACCACCGCCCCCAGCATCGCCAGCCACAGGAAGAGCATCGAGGCCAGCTCGTCGGACCACAGCAGCGGCTGATGGAAGACATACCGGGAGAGCACGCCCGCGAACAGGATGATCACTTCGGCCATCACCAGCAGCGCGGCGATCGCTTCGACCGCCGATCCCGCCGCCTTCTCGACCGATACCAGCCATTGCGGGGCGCCCACCGGGGGTGCGGAGGTGGCGGACGGATCGGCGTACTCGGAGTGCGTGCTCATCTTTTTTCCGTGGCAGGGGGCGCAATCGAGGAAATGCGCTTCAGAGGTCGGTCACCGCACCGTGCGAGGCGTCGGCCACCAGCCGCGCATACTTGGCCAGGACTCCGCCGGTGTAACGCGCAGCCGGCGCCTTCCACTGCGCGAGGCGCTCGCGCAACTGCACTTCGCTCAGGTCCAGGTCCAGCCGGCGATTGTCCACGTCGATGACGACGACGTCGTCGTCGCGCAGGACCGCGATCGGTCCGCCTTCCGCGGCTTCCGGCACGATATGGCCGATGACAAAACCGCGCGTGGCACCGGAGAAACGCCCGTCGGTCATCAGCGCCACCGTCTCGCCCAGTCCCGCGCCCTGCAACGCGCCCGTGACCAGTTGCATCTCGCGCATGCCCGGCCCGCCGCGGGGCCCCTCGTTGCGCAGAACCATCACGTCGTTCGGCCGGATGCGGCCGTCCTTGATCGCCTGGAACGCATCTTCCTCGCACTCGAAGACCCGCGCCGGCCCGCGGTGCAGGGCCTTCTTCTGCCCCGAGAGCTTGATCACGCAACCGCCCGGGGCGAGATTGCCGCGCAGGATGGCGAGCCCGCCCTCCATCTTCAGCGCCCGCGACAGCGGCCGGATGACGTTCTGCCCAGCAGGCTCGGAAGCGTGCTCGACCTCCTCTCCCAGCGTGCGCCCGCTCACGGTCAACTCGCCGGGATGCAACAGACCGGCCTCGAGCAGCCGCCTGCCCACCAGCCGCATGCCGCCCGCTTCGTACATCTCGGGCGCGGTGTAGGTGCCCCAGGGTCGCAGATCGGCCAGCACCGGCGTGCGCCGCGAAATGCGGTCGAAGTCCTCGAGCGCGAGCGGCACGCCGAAGTCGTGCGCGGTGGCGAGGAGGTGCAGCACCGCGTTGGTCGAGCCGCCGGTCGCCATCACGCCGCTGATCGCGTTCTCGAAGCTGCGACGCGTGACCAGCGAGCGCGGCCTCGCCCCCTTGCGCAGCAGTTCCATCACCAACTTGCCGCACTCGAAGGCGACATCCATCTTGGCCGGGTCCGTGGCCGGAACGTCGTTCCATCCCATGGGCGAGATGCCCAGCATCTCGTATGCGGTGGCCATGGTGTTGGCGGTGAACTGCCCGCCGCACGCGCCGGCTCCGGGGCAGGCGTGATCCTCCACGTCCTTGAACTCCTCCTCGGAAATCCGGCCGGCGTTGAACGCGCCCAGCGCTTCGTAGGCATCCTGGATCGTCAGCCTGCGGCCGCCGAACAGCGCGTTGGGACGCGCGCAGGCGCCGGATCGGATCGAGCCGCCATAGAGCGTGAGGCCGGGAATGTCCAGACGCCCCAGCACCATGCCCATGGCGGGAATGGTCTTGTCGCAGCCCGAAATGGTGACGATCGCATCGAACATGTGCCCGCGCGCCACGAGCTCCACGGAATCGGCGATGATCTCGCGGCTCACCAGCGAGGTCTTCATTCCCTCGGTGCCGGTGGTGATGGCGTCGTTGATCGCGACGGTATTGACCTCGATCGGCGTTCCGCCGGCCACGCGGACGCCCTCCATCACACGCTGCGCCAGTTGCCTGTGGTTCCAGTTGCACGGCATGGTTCCGATCCAGCAGTGCGCCACCCCGACCTGCGGCCGCGCGAGATCGGCGTCGGTAAAGCCCACGGCCTTCATCATCGAGCGCGCCACCGCCCGGTCGGGCCCGTCGAGCAGCCGGCGGCTCCTGTGTCTCGGATCGAAGGCCATGGAGGCTGCCGTGCGCCTAGCGCGAGACCAGTGCGGTCAGTGCTTCGCGCAACTTCGCCCCCGCCTCCAGGCCGATCTTGCGCGCGGCGGCGTTGACATGGGAGAGCACGCCGTTCTGCCACATGTCCATCGAGTCTCCGATGCGCCCGCTGGTGTGCGCCACGGTTGCCGCGGGGATGCCCCGCTTCTGCAGCATCTCCAGCGCGGCGATGCCGGCGTTGTCCTTGCCCACGCCGGCGTCATTGAAGATCACCGCCTTGAGTGGAACTTCGAGGGCGAACTCGCCCGAGCTCGTGCCGCCATGCGATGCGCAGACGACGATCGCGCCCTCATCCTCGGATTCGACCTTGGTGATCGAGTCCATGAGAATCACCCGGCCGCCTTTGCCCCTCGCCACTTCCTGCTTCAGCATTCCAGTCCTCCATCGGGCGCGGGCGCCATGCGCCGCCGCCAGTTGTTCATCGTGCCGCTCACCGGCCGTCGCCGGCCCACCACCGCGCGCGCCGGCGTTCAGACCGAGGTGATCATGCGGATGTTTTCGGCAATCGCGTCGCGCTCGAATACCTTCTTCCAGTCGGGGGCGAAGATCTCCTTCTTGGCGCGCTCCACCGCCTTGTTGGCCGCATCCGACATTCTTACCCCCGGGAGCTGGTCGAACAGGATCGCCAGCTCGACGTTCAGATGCCCGAGGATGAAATCGCGCGCGGCGGCTTCCGGCACGCCCCGGCGCACGGCCTCGTCGGTGGCTTCGCGGATGACGGTCAGGCAGGTGGCGCACACGGTCTCGGACAGCACCGGCTCGAGGATCGCCATCTGCTCCACCGTCGCGCGGTGCGAACGGGTGACCGGCGCATACATGCGCTTGGCGACGTCCTCGGCCAGGGCGAAGTTGGCTTCGTCGCCGCGGAGCAGCGCGCACACGATGGCCTGCTTGGCCTTGATTCCGCCGAAGTAGTCGCGCCTCGCCTCGGGATCGGTCTCGTCGTTGAAGATCGGCGGATGGCACGGATGCGCGACGAAGATCGTCAGATCCTCGCGCTCGGGGAGATGGCCGGCGAACGGCGCGGCCGCGTCCAGGGCGATGAGCGTCGCCCCTTTCTTGAATTTCCCGGTGAGCTGGCGGGTCACCTTTTCGATCAGGTTGTCCGGGATCGCCAGGATCACCACGTCCGCGTCGCGCAACGCCGTGTCGGCGTCGACGCAAGTGATGCCGAGGTCCTTCCTGAGCCGTTCGCGCCCCGCTTCGCTCACCTCGACATGGCTGACCTGATAGGGCGCGTTCCTAAGGTTGGCGGACACGCGGTAGCCCATCTTCCCGCCCGCCCCGATAATGGCCACTTTCTTCATCGTCGCAACTCCTCAGCTAGAAAAGACCCTGTTCCCTGCCCGCCTGCGCACGGCCCGTACGGCGCAGCGTCAGCCTCTTGCCATTCCGAAATAGTCGGGCCCGCCCATCTGGCCCCCCTTGAGCGCGATCTCCAGTGCGTCGAACTTCGGATCGTTCGAATAGCCGCGGCAGAGCGGCGCGCCCGGCGTGAGCTCGGCGAGCATTTCCAGTCCGTACAACCCGAGTTCCTGCGTGGCGTAGCTGGACGTGTCTCCCCCCGCGATCACCACGCGCCGCAGACCGGTTCGTTCCAGCAGCTCGCGCGCGGCCCGGCCGAGCTGAGTGCCGAGCACTCTGGCCGCGTAGCCCGGTCCAGCGTTGCCCGCCTCGGCCGCCAGTCGTTCGCGCGTCGCCCGGATGCTCGGGTCGTCGGGTCCGGCCGCCGAGTAGAGCAGCACGCTCTTGCCCGCGCCGAGACACCGAAGGCCGCTCTCGACCAGCCGGCGGCGCGCCTCATCCGCCGCTTGCGGGCTGACCAGCTCTTCGGTCGGCATGCGAATGCAGTCGAAGCCGTGCTGCGCGGCCCACGCGATTTGCTGCGCGGTCATCGGCGAAGCGCTGCCGGAAACGACGAGCAACTGCCCGACCGGCTTCACCGGCGCGAAGCTGACGCGCTGCCTGGAGATCAGGCCGCTCTGCCTCCAGTGCGCGGCCAGCGCGTACTCGACGCCCGAGGAACCGAGCGCGAAGTGCTGCTGGCGCTGCGCCTCCTGCCAGATCAGCCGCCCCACCGTGCGCAGACTCTCGTCGTCCAGCACGTCGTAGAGCAGCAGGTCGGGCCGATCGCGCAGTTTGCCGGCATGCCGCGCGTCCACCTGCGCCGGATCGCCGGCAAGTTCCGGCAGGCTCATCAGCGCGATGCGGGCCTTGGTCTGCTGCGCCAGGTGCAACCTCAGATCCGCCTCGTGCATGGGCGTGACCGGATGGCGTGACATGGTCGGATGCCGGTCCAGGCGATACACCTCCTCCCCGGCGGCGGCGAAATGATTTCCGAACACCGTGTAGCGCCGCAGCGGCGGCGCGCCGGCCAGGACCGAAATGGTCTGGCCGGAGAGCAGCGAACGGCGCGCAAGGTCGGCGACGTGTCCGATGCTGCCCACTTCCGGCGAAGAATCGAACGTCGAGCACACCTTGTAATGGGTGAGCGGGGCACGCAGCGACCAGAGCTTGGCCAGGACCGGCTCGAGCTCTGCGTCCATCTCCGCGGGGGACATCGCGCGGCTGGTGCCAGCCACGCCCAGGCAGCGCAGATCGGAGAACTTCTCGCGCAGCAGGGCCGCCGACGGGGGCGCGAAGAACAGCACGGTGCGCAGGCCCGACAAGGCCAGCGCTTCCATGGCGTCGGTGGAACCCGTGAAGTCGTCGCCGTAGAACGCGAGCAGCAGTTGCGGCGCGTCCGCCATCAGTCTCGCCCTCCGAACTTCTCGATCGCAGCGCGCAACTCCGGACGGCTGGCCGCATACTCTTCCAGCGATACCCGGGCAAGCGCCGCCTCCCAGCCCTGTTGCATGCTGCGCACGCCGGCCGCGGTGCCTCCGGGATGCGCGATGATCCCGCCGCCGGCGAGGTGAATGACATCGATGGTCTGAGTGGCCGCATGAATCGCGACCGCCGAACCCGCCCACTGCGCCGAGGAGATCGCGGGCATGACGCGATAGTCGCCGAACATCGGGGTCAGACAATCGATGATCGATCTGCCGACTTCCTCGTTGGTTTCATAGAACTTGCTGTTGAAGCCGCCCACGTGCAGATGGTCCACACCCGCCAGGCGGCAGATCTTCTGATAGGCGCAGAAGCTGATTCCGAGCAGCGGGTGCCGGGACATGGCGCCGAAGTTGGCGCGGTGGCCGTGGATCGGAAGTTCACAATGCCGCCGCAGGTGCGCGACCGCGGCGATTCCGACGTTGTTGATGTTCACCATCACGCAGGTGCCACCGTGTTTCCTGACCAGGTCATGGCTTCGCAGCATGTGATCCACGTCGCCGGTGATGTTGAACGCGTACATGGCCTTGCGGCCGGTCTTGTCGGCGACCCGCTCGATCTGCGGCATGACCGCGGCCACGCGCCGGGCAAACGGCGCATAGGGCGGGTCTGCCTGCAACTCGTCGTCCTTGATGAAGTCGAGCCCGGCCATGGCCAGGTCGTGCACGAGTTTCGCGATCGCTTCGATCGACAGCCCGATGCTGGGCTTGATGATGGTGCCGATGAGGGGACGCCCGTGCACCTGTGCGAGCCCGCGCGTGCCGTGGATCCCGAAGGCCGGCCCCGGATAGCGCGCCGCAAACGACGGCGGCAGCTCGAGATCCTCGAGCCGGATGCCGGACAGTTCCTGCAGTTCGTAGAGATTGCCTGCCACGGCAGCCAGCAGCGCCGGCAGCGACGGGCCGAAGTTGTGAAACGGAAAGGAGACGACGATGCGTCCGCGCCGATACACCGGGCGCGCACCCTGCGAGCGGGGCGGCTTGCTGCCCGGCAGGCTGGGCACCTCGACGGTGTCCAGCGGCTCGATGCTCTGCACCTGCGCCCCGAAGCGCTCCTTCAACTCGTTGGTCTCCCCGGGCACCGAGACAAAGGTGCCGCTCGACTGCTCTCCCGCGATGACCGCCGCCGCGTGTGCGAGGGAGTGCGGCGTCTCGATCAGATAAGTCGCTCTGACGCGCTCTTCGCTCATGGGAGTGTCATCCTCGCCAACGCTGTGACTTTTGAGCAGGAATGGATGACGCGAATCCTAAGAGGGGTCATAGAGCGCGGCAAACGATTTAAAATCTCCCGCCTGTGAAAAAACCTCACAAGATCACCGTTCGCCATGCCAACGCCGAGACCTTCCCTGAATGCGCTGCGGGCGTTTGAAGCCACGGTGCGGCTGCGGAGCATGAGCGCCGCCGCGAAGGAGCTGTCGGTCACTCACGGCGCCGTCAGCCGCCACATCAGATCGCTGGAGGACGCGTTCGGAGTGACCTTGCTGAACCGCAGTGCGCACTCGACCGATCCCACGCCGGAGGGTGCGCGTCTGGCGGAGGGTCTGGCGGCGGCGTTCAACACGATTGCGGCCAGCATCGAGCAGATCAAGCCCGGGCCGCTGACACTGTCCTGCTCGACGTCGATCATGATGTACTGGCTCATCCCCAGAATCGCGCGCTTCCATGAGAAGCACCCGGATGTCGAGCTGCAGTTCAACATGAACTACGGCCGGATCGATGTGGTGCGCGACAAGATCGGCGTCGCAATCCGCAATTCGATGATCGAGCCGCCTCCGGACGTCGTCGTGCGCGAGCTCACGGTGGAACGGGTGGGACCGGTGTGCTCGCCGGAATACCTGCGGTCGGCGCGCATCCGATCGTTCGAAGATCTGGCCGCCGCCCGCCGGCTGGCGCCCAGGACCAGGCCGAAAGCATGGGCGGAGTGGGCGGCGGCATTGGGCCATGACGGTTCCGGCTTGGTTGCCCACGAACAGTACGACCACTTCTACTTGATGATTCAGGCGGCGATCTGCGGATTGGGCATCGCGCCGGTGCCCCGCATGCTGGTGCTCGACGATTTGCGCTCCGGCAAGCTGGTCGCGCCCTTTGGCTTCGTGGAAGGCCCCCACAAGCTGGTCCTGTGGCTGGCGCCGCATGTGATCTCGCGCTCGGACGTGCGAGCGCTCAGCAAATGGCTGACCGACGAGCTGAACGAGAGCGAGCGTGACGCGCCCACGGAGCCCGCGCGCGCCAATCGGCGCGCCGCGCTCCGGCGGGCAAAGAAGAGCTCGGCGGCGCCGGAACGAGGAAAGGTTTAAGCTTCGCCCCGCGCTAGCGCACCGCCACCACGGGTGCAGGCACCTCCGCGCGCTGCAGGTCGCGGGTCAGCTCGCGGATCGCGGCCTCGTCCAGGGTCTCGCGCTCGAGCAGCGCGCGCGCGCAGCGCTCGAGTAGTGCGCGGTTGTTGGAGAGGATGCGCAGCGTGCGTTCGAACACACCCATCACGATGGCGCGGATCGCCTCGTCGATGCGGTTCTGGGTGGATTCGCTCACCCGGCAGCCGCCCTGGGTCATGCCCGGCACGTCCAGAAAGCGTGGCGGCTGCGCCTCGTAGGAGATGTAGCCCAGCGACTCCTCCATCCCGTAGCGCGTCACCATGTCGCGGGCGATGTCGGTCGCCTTGGCCAGATCGTCCGCCGCCCCGGTGGACAGCCGGCCGAAGACCAGTTTTTCCGCCGCGCGCCCGCCCAGCAGCACGGCGATCTTGTTCTCCAGCTCTTCGCGCGTCATGAGATAGCGATCCTCGGTCGGGCGCTGGATGGTGTAACCGAGCGCGCCGATGCCGCGCGGAATGATGGACACCTTGTGTACCGGATCGGTCCCGGGCAGCGCGAGCGCCACCAGCGCGTGGCCCATCTCGTGATAGGCGACCACTTCGCGCTCGCGCGGATTGAGCACGCGGTTCTTCTTCTCCAGCCCGGCGACGATGCGCTCGATCGCGTGCGTGAAATCCTCCAATGCCACCGCCTGCGCGCCGCGGCGCGTGGCGGCGAGCGCCGCTTCGTTGACCAGGTTGGCGAGATCGGCGCCGGAGAAACCGGTGGTGAGCGCAGCCACTTGCTCCAGGTCCACGTCGGGGGCGAGCTTGATTCTGCGCGCGTGCACCTTGAGGATCTGCACGCGGCCGGTCTTGTCCGGGCGGTCCACCAGGACCTGGCGGTCGAAACGTCCCGCGCGCAGCAGCGCCGGATCCAGGATCTCGGGCCGGTTGGTGGCGGCCAGCAGAATCAGCCCGCTGGAGGAATCGAAGCCGTCCATTTCCACCAGCAACTGATTCAGCGTCTGCTCGCGCTCGTCGTGGCCGCCGATCGGCCCCGCCGCGCCGCGCGCGCGTCCCAGCGCATCCAGCTCGTCGATGAATATGATGGCCGGCGCTTTGGCGCGCGCCTGTTCGAACAGATCGCGCACGCGCGCCGCCCCCACCCCGACGAACATCTCCACGAACTCCGAACCGGAAATGGAGAAGAACGGCACGCCGGCTTCGCCCGCCACCGCCTTGGCGAGCAGGGTCTTGCCGGTGCCCGGGGGCCCGACCAGCAGCACGCCCTTGGGAATGCGCGCGCCGAGGCGTCCGTACTCCTGCGGATTCTTCAGAAAGGAGACGACTTCCTTCAGCTCCTCCTTGGCTTCGTCCACCCCTGCCACGTCGGCGAACGTCACGCCGGTGTTCTTCTCGACATAGACCTTCGCCCGGCTCTTGCCGATGCTCATGAAGCCGCCCATGCCCTGCTTTTCCGCGAAACGCCGGAACAGGAAGTACCACACCGCGAAGAAGGCCAACGCCGGCACGATCCAGGAAAGCAGGTCGCGCAACAACGTGCTTTCGATGACCCGGGTATAAGGCACGCCGTATTGCGACAGCCGCTCGGCGAGATCGGGTTCGACCCGCGTGGCCACGATGACCGTCTTGCCCTTCTCGTCCGGCGACTTGAGTTTCCCGGTCAGGGTCCTGTCGGAGACCAGTACCTCCGCTACGCGTCCTTCGGACAGCGCGCGCTCGAATTCGCTGTAGGGCACCGGCTCGACCTGACGGCTGGTCTGCCACAGGTTCTGCAGCATGAGGAACATGAACAGCGCGAGAATCCAGTAGCCGACGTTCCAACGGGTTTGTTCCTGCATCGGACGCTCCTGATCGAGAGCTGCGTTGCCTGTTCGCCGCCGCTCGGGCGAGCATAGCGCGATCGAAGGCCGTAAACTAGGGGCGCATTTCTCGATTCTGGTGGCAACAACGTGGAATTCAAAGACTACTACCAGGCGCTCGGGGTTTCACGCGAAGCCACCGCGGAGGAGATCAAGAAGGCCTACCGCAAGCTCGCGCGCAAGTACCATCCCGACGTCTCCAAGGAGCCGGACGCCGAGCGCCGGATGAAGGAAATCAACGAGGCGTACGCGGTGCTCTCGGACCCCGAAAAGCGCGCCGCCTACGACCAGCTCGGCCGCGGCTACCGTCCGGGAGAGGAGTTCCGGCCGCCGCCCGACTGGGACGTGGGATTCGAGTTCTCCGGACCCGGGTTCTCGCAGGCCGAGGCTGCCGACTTCAGCGACTTCTTCGCCGAGCTGTTCGGCCGCATGGGTGGCCGTCGCGCCCGTCATGGCTTTCAGGCGCGCGGCGAAGATCACCATGCCAAGGTGCTGCTCGACATCGAAGACGCCTTTCGCGGTGCGACCCGCGAGATCCAGTTGCGCGTGCCGGCCACCGACGAGCACGGCCGCGTCACGGTCACGACCCGCACGCTCAACGTCAAGATTCCCAAGGGCGTGCGCGAAGGACAGATGATCCGCCTCGCCGGCCAGGGCTCATCCGGGTTCGGTGGCGGGGCGCCCGGCGACCTGCTGCTGGAAGTCCACTTCAGGCCGCACCCGCGTTTCCGCGTCGAGGGGCGCGACCTGCACGTCGCCCTTCCGGTCGCGCCGTGGGAAGCCGCGCTCGGCGCCGTGGTGCCCGTCGCACTGCCCGATGGCAGCAACCTCAAGGTCCGCATCCCGCCCGGCGCGCAGAGCGGACGCGCCTTGCGCGTGCGCGGACACGGCATACCGAGCTCGCCGCCGGGCGACCTGCTGCTCGAACTCCAGGTCGTGCTCCCGCCCGCCGACACGCCGAAGGCAAGGGCGATCTACGAAGCGATGGCCCGCGATCTCGCCTTCGATCCGCGCGCCGAGCACAGCGCTCAGGACCATGTCTGACGACGAGATCCTCGCCGGTCGCCTGCTCGAAGAGGCCTGTCTCACGCTCGATGAGGTGGCCCGTGTCGCGGCGGTGAGCCGCGAATGGCTGCTCACCCGCATCCAGGAAGGCCTGATCCCGGTTCCAGGGCCGAGCGAGGAAGAATGGCGCTTCTCCACCGCCGAGCTGCGCCGCGTGCGCCGCATGCACGCGATCGAACGCGACTTCGAGGCCGTGCCGGAACTGGCTGCCCTGGTAGCCGACCTGCTGGAAGAAGTGGACAGCCTGCGCGCGCGGCTGCGGCGCGCAGGACTGCTCTAGAGCGCGCCGGCCAGCTCCCGCACGAGCCGGTCCGCGGGCACCTCCTTGCACGCGCTCGCGTTCTGGCCGGACCACAGCGGCGAGAAATCGGCGGAGCCCGCGGCTTCGGCCTTGGCCCGCAGCGGCGCAATGGCCGAAACGGCGAGCGGAAACTCCGGCGCCGCGCTGTTGATCGGCCCCAGCTCCCTCATGATCCGGTTCATGATTCCGCGCGCCGGCCGGCCGGTGAACAGATTGGTCAGCGCGGTGTGGCGTGCCGCGTCGCTCCTGAGCGCCGCCCGATGCACGCGGCTGGTGGTCGCCTCCGGGCACAACAGGAACGCGGTGCCGACCTGCACGCCCGCGGCACCGAGCGCGAGCGCCGCGGCCACGCCCCTGGCGTCCGCGATTCCTCCGGCCGCGATCACCGGGCACCTCACCGCCCGCACGATCTGCGGCACCAGCGCGAACGTGCCGGCCTGCGTGGTCAGGTCGTCGGTCAGGAAAATGCCGCGATGCCCGCCGGCTTCCAGGCCCTGCGCAATGACCGCGTCCACGCCGTGCGCTTCCAGCCAGCGCGCTTCGTCCACGGTGGTCGCCGAGCCCAGGACCTTCGAACCCCAGCGCTTCACGCGTGCGACCAGTTCCGGGGCCGGAAGTCCGAAATGGAAACTGACCACCGCCGGCCGAAACGGATCGAGCGCATCCGCCAGCTCGGTGCCGAAGGGCGTGCGACCCGGGCCGGCCGGCGGCACCGACTCGGGGGCGATGCCGAATTCGCGGCAATAGGGCGCCAGCGTCCGCCGCCACAGCGCCTCGCGTTCGGGATCGATGCCGGGCGGCGAGTGGCAGAAGAAGTTCACGTTGAACGGCCGCGAGGTCTGCGCCGCCAGCGTCGTCAATTCCGCGCGCATGCCCTCGACGTCGAGCATCGCGCAGGGAAGCGAACCCAGCGCGCCGGCATTGGACACCGCCACCGCCAGTGCGCAGCCCTGCACCCCGGCCATCGGCGCCTGGATGATCGGCAATTCCGTGCCCAGGAGTTCGGTCAGTTTCATCGCATCCTCGCAGGGTGGTCGGATAATCCGTCTTGCGGGCTCGCGCCCCTTGCGCTCTGCGATCCGGGAAAGGCGGTATTCTGCGCGAGCTTATCCCGGCGTCTTGCGATTGTCGCGCGGGTTCGAGAGGAGGAGAAGAACCATGAAGGTAAAAAGCATCGAGACCCTGTCCTGCGATGCCGGCTGGCGCAACTACTACTTCGTGAAGCTCACCACCGAGGGCGGTCCGGTGGGCTGGAGCGAGTTCGACGAGGGATTCGGCGCCCCGGGCGTGAGCACGGCCATCCAGCGCCTCGCCGCGCGCGTGGTCGGCCAGGAGGTCGGCAACCACGAACGCATCTTCGCCGACCTCCATTGTGCGACCCGCCCGGCCTCTGGAGGCGTCATCGCGCTGGCGATGGGTGCGATCGAGAACGCGCTGCTCGACGCCAAGGCCAAGGCGCTGGGTGTTCCGGTCTACGAACTGCTGGGCGGCAAGATCCGCGACCGCATTCGCGTGTACTGGTCGCACTGCGCGACCTGGCGCATTAACCACCCGGAGTACTACAAGCCCGCCGTCAGCGATCTGGATGGCGTCAAGGCTCTGGGACGCGAAGTGCGCGAGAAAGGCTTCAGCGCGCTCAAGACCAACATCTTCACCTACGACGCCGATGGCAGAAGCGCGAGCGGCTGGCGGCCGGGTTTCGGCGTGCCATTCGCTCCGGAACTCAATGTCGAGCGCAACGTGCTGCGCAACCTGGTGATGCATCTGGAGGCGTTGCGCGATGGCGCGGGGCCGGACATGGACATCCTGCTCGACTTCAACTTCAACGCCAAGACCGAAGGCTTCCTCAAGATCCTGCGCGCCACCGCCCATCTGGATCTCTTCTGGGTCGAGATCGACAGTTTCAGCCCCGAGGCACTGGGTTACATCCGCCGTCAGAGCCCGCACCCCATCAGTTCCTGCGAGACCCTGCTCGGCCTGCGCGAGTTCCTGCCCTATTTCCGTGAGCAGGCGATGGATGTGGCCATCGTGGATGCGCCCTGGAACGGCGTGTGGCAATCGATGAAGATCGCCGCTGCCGCGGAGGCGCACGAAGTCAACGTCGCACCCCACAACTTCTACGGCCATCTGTGCACGATGATGAATGCCCACTTCGCGGCCGCCGTACCCAACCTGCGCATCCTGGAGACCGACATCGACCGCATCGCCTGGGACCATGAGCTCTACACCCATGTGCCGGAGATCGTGGACGGCTGTCTGGTCCTGCCCGACCGCCCGGGCTGGGGTACGGAACCCAGGGAAGAGGCGATCCGCGCGCATCCGCCGAAAGCCACCGCCGGGCTTCTCGACTACGGGCGCAAGGCCTGAATTCACGAGGTATCGCAATCATGAAGACCCACCGGGGCGGCTGCCACTGCGGCGCGGTGCGCTACGAGGTGGACACGCCCGAACCGATCGAAGCGCTCGAATGCAACTGCTCGATGTGCATCCGCACCGGCTTCCTGCATCTGATCGTGCCGAAGTCGCGCTTCCGGCTGCTGTCGGGGGAAGGCGTCTTGCAGACCTACACCTTCAATACCGGTGTTGCCCGGCATCTGTTCTGCCGGGTCTGCGGCGTGAAGTCCTTCTACGTGCCGCGCTCCAACCCGGACGGCTACAGCGTCAACGTGCGCTGCCTCGACGGCTACCCGGATCTGGCGCTGAACGTCGCACCCTTCGACGGACGCAACTGGGAGCGGACGGGTTCGTCCTTGCGCGGCCTGTCGGCGGAGTAGGCAACCTCAAACGCCGGCGCCTCCACGATTGGAGGCTCACCCCTGACCAGTCGAACGATCAGTCATGCCGGCCGCCAAGCATGATCACCAGCATGCCGGCGATGCAGATGCCCACCCCGATGAAGTCGGACATCGTGGGCCGTACAGACTCTACTGCCCAAAGCCACAGGATGGCGACGGAAACGTAGATGCCTCCGTAGGCGGCGTATACACGGCCCGCCGCATGGGGATGCAGTGTGAGCAGCCAGACAAACAGCGCAAGGCTCCCGGCGGCAGGCAGCAGAAGCCAGGCGCTCTTGCCTTGCTTGAGCCAGAGGTAAGGGAGGTAACAGCCGACGATCTCCGCAACGGCGGTGATCGCGAACAATCCGATCAGTCTGACGCTCGTGATAACGTCGAATTGCATGGCTGCGATGTTACCCTGAGCGGCGCCGATCTTCCGTTACAACAAGAAAACGGTCACGGTCGTCACCGGAGGCGGGAGCGCTGGAACGTCGCACCTCATTTGCTGCAGCGGCTGATCGAAGCCGAAGAGGATTTCATCGCAAGTCTTCGGTCTGCACAATGGAGACAGCGACATCGGCGAGCAGCCCGAGGGCGACAAGACGCAGCCTCCTCGTGTCCGACCCGTCGTGAAAGCACTCCGGCCACACGCCCCGCCGGCTAGCGGCCTGACTCCACCATCCCCATCAGGGTCTGCGCGTAGGCCGGCGCGGTGGGTTCGTGCATGAAGTAGACGTAGATCTCGCGCCACGCAGTGGCGCAGAGTTTGCGCGCCCACTGTTCGAGATCGGCATCGGAATAGGTTTCCAGGCGAAGGCGGACATAGCCCCATGGAGCGGTCTGCACCAGCGGTGGGGGCGTGCTGTCTTCGCGCTCGGAGAGGCAGAGCACCGCTCCGGCCTGCTTGAGCGCGTCGTACACATCGTCCGAGAACCAGCTGTCGTTGCGAAACTCGAACACTGCCCGATGCCCCTCCGGCAACAGTTCGAGAAACTCGCTCAGGCGCGGCAGGTCCTTCTTCAGGAAGGGCGGAAGCTGGAACAGCACCGGCCCACGCCTGGCCCCGAGGGCCGCGAGATTGCCGTAGAGATAGACGACCGAATCGGCGGCGCTGTCGGCCTTGAGCCGTGAAACGTGCGTGATGCGCTGGGGCGCCTTGATCGCGAAACGGAAGCTCTCGGGCGTGGCTCGCGCCCAGGTCTCGAGCACTTCCGTCCTGGGCATGCGGTAGAAGGTGTTGTTGATTTCGACCGTCGGCAGGCGCTGTGCGTAGTACGCGAGCATGGCGTCCGGCTTGATGTCCCGAGGATAGAAGCCGCCCTTCCACTCCTTGTACGAGTAGCCGCTGGCCCCGGCGAGGAGTCTCGACTGTTCCATTGGGGGATTACCCCGCCAAGCAAGAAAGGGATGCATTGTGCATTTTTGCCTCGGCGAACGAGGGCCACTTTCCGGGAATCTCCCACAGTTCCGGCCTCCATTCCGGCTTCCCCGCGTTGCCCTGTGTCTCGGTGTCCTCCGCGTCGGGCGCCTGGTGCCGGCCGGAGGGCGGCTCAACGACCGGTCTAGAATTCCGCCATGGCGAAGCACGCCCTCACCGAATACTCCGCCAAACGGAGCTTCACCGCCACCCCCGAGCCGGCGCCCGCGGTGGTGCACAAGCACAGCGGGCCGCTGCTTTTCGTCGTCCAGCAACATTCGGCCACGCGGCTGCACCACGACTTCCGGCTGGAGTGCGACGGCGTCCTGAAATCCTGGGCGGTGCCGAAGGGGCCGTCGCTCGATCCGAACGAGAAGCGCCTCGCGGTGCGGACCGAGGACCATCCCTACGACTATGCCTCCTTCGAGGGCGTGATCCCGCCGGGACAGTACGGCGCGGGAGAAGTGATCGTCTGGGATTGCGGCGTCTACTCGCCGGACGAAGGCGGCGCGACCTGGTTCCACGATCCGGAAACGGCGCAGCGGCTGGTCCGCCAGGGCCTCGAAAAGGGCAAGCTGAGCTTTCTTCTGCGCGGCGAGAAGCTCAAGGGCTCGTTCGCCCTGGTGCGCACCAGGGATGCGAAGAGCTGGCTTCTGATCAAACACAAGGACCGCTTCACATCGGCCGCCGACCTGACCGCGCAGAACCGGTCCGTGCTCTCGGGCTTGACGGTCGAAGACCTCAAGAGCGTGCCGGTTCAGCGCATTCCCGCCGCGCAACTGATCCCCACGGGCGAGCGCGAGACGATGCCGGAGACGCTCGCGCCGATGCTCGCCGAAACGGGTGATGCGCCGTTCAATCGTCCGGACTGGCTGTGGGAGCCGAAGCTCGACGGCTACCGCGCGCTCGCCTTCATCGGCGAGCAGGGCGTGAAATTGCGTTCGCGCAGAGGGCTGGACCTGGCCGCCACTTTCCCGCGGCTGGCCGCCGAGTTCGGCAGACAGGCCGTGCACGGCATGATCCTCGACGGCGAGATCGTCGCGTTCGACGCGAGCGGCAAACCGTCCTTCAACGCGTTGCAGAACCGCGTGCAGTTGAAAACCGGGCACGAGATCGCCGCGGCCGACCGAAACGTGCCCGTGGTGTTCTACTGCTTCGATCTGCTGCATTTCGCCGGCATCGATCTGCGCAAGGCCGTGTACCGGGACCGGCGGCGCTATCTCGCCCAGTGCCTCCTGCCCTCGCCCATCGTGCAGCTCGTCCACGCCGCGGAAGACGGAGTGGCCATGCACGAAGCCGCGCTCGCCAGCGGCTTCGAAGGCGTGATCGGCAAGCGCAAGGACAGCCGCTACGAACCCGGACGCCGCTCGGCTTCGTGGATCAAGATCAAGCCCACGCGCAGCGCCGACTTCGTGATCGGCGGCTACACCCGCGGGAACAATTCGCGCGCCGCGCTCGGCGCACTGCTCGTCGGCTACTGGGAAAAGGGCAAGCTGCGCTTCGCCTCGCACGTGGGATCCGGCTTCGACGAGCCGACCATCGCCCGGCTCAAGGCGCGGTTGCAGCCGCTCGAACGCAAGAACTGCCCCTTCGCCGAGAAGCCGGAGCTGAACGCGCCTGTCACCTGGGTCGAGCCCGGGCTCGTGGCCGAGGTCGGCTTCCAGAACTGGACGGAAGACGCATCGCTGCGCGCTCCGGTGTTCCTGCGCCTGCGCGAGGACGTCGATCCGGGGACCGTGCGGCGCACGGAAGACGGGCGCGCCCGCCGCGCGCCGCGCGCCGCGCACGGCTTCGGCAAGGAGATCGACGATGTCCTCGCACAACTGGAGAACCGCAGGAAGGACTTTCCGCTGCTGGTGGGCGCACACCGTATCCGTTTGACGCATCTCGACCGCGTCTACTGGCCGGCCGATCCTGCGCTCAAGCAGCCCGCGATCACCAAGCGGGACCTGCTGCGCTACTTCGCCCGGGTCTCGCCGTTCATCCTGCCGCATCTGGCAGATCGCCCGCTCACGATGATCCGAATGCCGGACGGCATCCACGGCCAGCGCTTCTTCCAGAAGCACTGGAACCAGGAGCGCCCGGCCTTCGTGGAAACCCTCCAGGTGTTCTCGGACCACAAGGACGAGAGCCACGAAATGCTCCTGTGCAACAACCTGCCCACCCTGCTCTGGCTGGCGCAGTCCGGCACGCTGGAATTTCACGTCTGGCACTCGCGCACCAGAGCCGGAGCCGACTGTGTATCGAAGAGTACCGACTTCGCCTCGTCCGAGGCGGCGCTCGAAGCTTCGGTACTGAACTACCCCGACTACATCGTGTTCGACATCGATCCCTACATCTATTCCGGCAGGGAAGCGCCGGGTGCGGAGCCGGAGCTGAACACCGTGGCCTTCGAGAAGGGCAAGGAAGTGGCGTTGCGGTTGCGCGAGGTGCTGCAGAGCATGTCTCTGGAGCCCATCGTCAAGACTTCGGGCAAGACCGGCCTGCACGTGTTCGTGCCGATCCGCCGCACGCTCGATTTCGAAGCCGCCCGCCATGTTTCGGAGCTGGTGGGCCGGCATCTCCTGCGCAAATACCCGCAGGACATCACCCTGGACTGGAGCGTGCCCAAGCGCACCGGCAGGATTTTCATGGACTACAATATGAACGTCCGCGGCAAGACCTTGAACGTGGCCTACTCGCCCAGAGGCGAACTTGGCGCGCCGGTGTCGATGCCGCTCACGTGGGAAGAGCTTGCCGGGGCGCATCCCCTCGACTTCAGAATCCCCAACGTGCCGCAGCGCCTGCTCGAGACCGGCGACCGCTGGCACGATGCCCTCAAACGCAAGCAGAGCCTGGAGCGCGCGCTGGACCGCGCCCGGGCGTGACCAAGCCGGAGGCAAGACATGGCCGCACGATCGATTGCATCGCTGACGCTCTCATTCGGGCTGGTGTCGATCCCGGTGAAGCTGTACTCCGCCACCGAGGCGAGTCGCGCGATCTCCTTCAACCTCCTGCACAAGGGCTGCGGGTCGCGGCTCAAACAGCAGTACATCTGCATCAAGGAAGAGATTCCGGTCGAGCGCGAAGACATGGTCAAAGGCTATGAATTCGCCAAGGACCAGTACGTCATCTTCACCCCCGAGGAGCTCAAAGCGCTCGAAGAGGCGGGCACGCACAGCGCCGAGATCACCGAGTTCGTGCCGATCGATTCGATCGATCCGGTGTACTTCGACAAGGCCTACTACCTGGCGCCGGACAGGGGCGGCGCCAAGCCCTATGCGCTTTTCGCCCGGGCCTTGCGGGACTCCAACCGCTGCGCGCTTGGGCGCTGGGCGGCGCGCGGCAAGCAGTACATCGTGATGATCCGCCCGGTGGAAGACGGCCTGGTCATGCAGCAGCTTCTGTACGCGCACGAGGTCAGGTCGATCAAGGACATCGAAATCCCCAAGACCGAGGTCAGGGAGGCCGAGCTGAAGCTGGCGCAGCAACTGATCGAGCAGCAGGCCTCCGAGAGTTTCGATCCGGGCGCCTACGCCGACGAGGTGCACGCGCGCATCGAGGCGGCGATCCAGAAAAAGATCCAAGGCCAGGAAATCACCACAACCGAGGCGCCGGAAGGCGGCGCGCAGATCGTCGATCTCATGGAGGCTCTGCGCGCCAGCCTGGAGAGAAAGGCCGCGCCCCCCGCGAAAGCCGGCGCGGCGCAGGCCGAGGCTGCGGCGGCCGAGCGCAAGCCGCCGCGGCGCGCCCAGCAGTCAGCCGAGCCGGCTGCGCGCAAGAGCGCCAAGAAGTAGCGGCAGCCGGGCCACAGCGCCATGCATCCGTACGGCGTGCGCGACGTCGAGCGGCTGCTGCGCCTGCCACGCAGTACGATCCGCGCTTTCGTCGCCGCCGGCTTCGTCACGCCGGCGCGCGGGCCGCGCCGGGCCTGGCGCTTTTCCTTTCGGGATCTGATCGTGCTGCGCACCGTGCAGGCGCTGGTGGCCGCGAAGGTGCCGCAGCGGCGCATCACGCGCTCGGTCAAGGAACTTCGCCGCTACCTGCCCGAAGCCATGCCGCTGTCGGGGCTGAGCATCTGCGCCGTGGGCGATCGGGTCGTGGTCCGCGAAGGCGGCCGCCGCTGGCAGGCCGAATCGGGGCAATATCTCCTTGCCTTCGACGGCGATCCGACCGACGGCTCCTTGAGCGTGATCGAACGTCCGCAGCCGCCACCGCCGGCGCTCGATGCACGGCAGTGGTTCGAACGCGGTACGGCGCTCGAGCGACAGGACCCGGTGGCGGCACGGCACGCCTACGAGCAGGCGATCGCCGCGGAGCCCTCACTGCTCGAGGCGCGCATCAATCTCGGGCGGCTGCTGCACGAAGCGGGGCAACTCGCGCAAGCGGAGCGCTCGTACCGCGACGCGATCGGGATCTGCGGTTACGATCCGGTGCTGCTCTTCAACCTCGGCGTTCTTCTGCACGACATGGACCGCAAAGCGGAGGCGAGGCAGGCGTACGAGACCGCGCTGCGCCGCGATCCCGATTTCGCCGACTGCCATTACAACCTCGCGCTCCTGTACGAACAGCTCGGCAGACCGAAGGACGCGATCCGCCACATGTCGCAGTACCGAAGGCTGACCCGAAGCAGGTCGTGATGGCCGAGCTCCCTGCGGGGCGCCGAAGCAGCCGCGAACTCCACCGATCTATCGCTCCGCGAGCGCCTTCGACGCTTGCGCCCTCGCCGCATCCAACACTGCGGCCGTCCGGCAGCCAATCGCCGGTAGCCGGGGCTGGCCGGGAACCGCGGTTGCGGCTTCCCTGAACGCCCGCGGCGTCATGCCCGTCCAGCGCCTGAAGGCGCGGCTCATGTGGCTTTGATCCGAAAAACCGCATTCGCTCGCAATCTCGCTCAGCATCCGTTCTCGCGTCGACAGCAACTGCCCGGCTTTCTCCACCCGGGCCCTCGTCAGGAAGCGATGGGGTGTCAGCCCGGTCGTTCGCTTGAACAGGCGCGCGAAGTGGAAGGCGCTCAGATTGGCGGCGGCCGCGAGATCCTCGACGCGAATGCGCTCCGAGAGGTGCGCGTGCATGTACTCCACCGCGCGTTGCAGCCTCGCGCCGGACAGGCGGCCGGTTCGCGCGATCCGCGCATCCGCGCAAAGGACAGCCGTCAGGAAGGGATCGGTTGCGCCCATGTTTCGGTTCCGAGACAGTGAATGTCGCCCATGAAATGCTATTGCCAGGTCGCGCCAGCAACGGCCTTACTCTCGTTTGAGCGCCTCGACCTGGATGCGCAGCCGTACGCGGCCCGCTTGGCCCTCGCCCCACTTGCTCATCTTCATCCCGTACTCCGACCAGTTGAGCTCACCTTCCGCGTCGGCACCGCATACTTCCGTCTTGAGCACCGGATGCGCGATGCACTTGAACAGATGGATGGCGAGCCGCACCGGCCGGCTCACACCCATGATCGTCACTGCGCCATCGACTGCCACCGGCTGCCCGCCGGAAAACTCGAGCTTGCCGCGGTAACTCGCGGCCGGATACCTGGCGACGTCGAAGAAATCTTCCGAGCGCGCCTTCTCGTCCATGGCGTCCAGACCGAAGTTGATGCTGGCCGTGTCGATCACGACCTGCACCGTACCGCTCCCGGCGTTCCGGTCGATCGTGATCATCCCTCGCGTCCTGTTGAATTTCCCGCGCCAGACCGAGATTCCCATGTGAGAGAACTCGATGCTCGGATACGTATGCGCCGGGTCGATTTCGTAAGTATCGACCGCCGCGAAGGCGGCTGCCGATATTGCGGCAGCGAACGCGGCGCCCGCCAGGCCTGCCCTCGACATCGAATGTGCCTTCACTCCCATTGGGATCTCCCGCGTTGTGGATCCCGCTCCCGGAAAGGGGCGGAAGAAAAGCCAATTTCAACATTAGTCGTTCAGCGACGCCCGAATTCGACACGGGCGCGCCGTCTCAGCCGCCGGAGAGCGCCTGAACGATGACGACCTCGTCGGCCGGATGCAAAGGCTGCGCGAGGTCGCGCACCTGCTCGCCGTTGACGAAGATGCGGATGTGCGGGCGGATACGGTCCTGCTCGTCGATCATGCGGAAGCGAATGCCGGGATAGGCGCGCTCCAGCTCGGCGAGGACGGCGCCCAGCGTGGCGCCGCTCGCTTCGGCCTCCGCGCGCTCCGTGTAGGAGCGCAGCGCGCTGGGGATCAGGACTTTCATGGAACGCGGCGAGTGGCGCGTGCCGGCTGACGGGTCTTTCGCGCTGCGGCGCGGGCGAATGCCTCGTCCCTCATCTTTCAGCCCTCATTCCTGCTTCAAAGTTGCGCCGTTTCCACCGCGTAGATCTCGGGGAGATGGCGCGCGATGCAGGACCAGCGCTGCCCTTCGTCGCGGCTCATCCACAGCTCGCCGCTGGTGGTGCCGAAGTAGAGGCCGACCGGACTGCGCGTATCCGCGCACATCCCCTGGCGCTTCACGGTCCACCACGCCTGCCGTTTCGGCAGGCCCGCGTCCAGACGCTGCCATGTCTTGCCGGCATCGCGCGTTGCGTACACGGCCGGTTTGCCGCCCGGACTGGTGCGCGGCCACACCGTCTGGCCGTCCATCGGGAAGACCCACGCGACATCCGCGTCGCGCGGGTGCACCACCATCGGAAACCCGATGTCGCCGACGTCCGCGGGCATGCTCCTGCCCACGCGCACCCATACGGTTGCGGGCCGGTCGATGCGGTAGATGCCGCAGTGGTTCTGCTGGTACAGGCGATCGGGATTGGACGGGCACAACCGCACGCAGTGCGGATCGTGAAAGGTGGGCGCCGATTGGTCGAATCCTTCGACCACCTCGAGCCCGTCCAGGAGCGGTTTGAAAGTCTTTCCGCCATCCGTGGATTCGTGCACGCCACCGCCCGACATCGCGAAGTACAGATGCGCGGGGTCGCGCGGGTCGACGATGATCGAGTGCAGCTTCGGCCCGTCCGGTGTGCCGTCCTGGACCGTGCCCATCCACTCGCGGTAGAGCGGATCGTCGTTGACGGCCGAGAACGGCTGCCAGGTGACGCCACCGTCTTGCGAGCGGAACAGTCCCTGCGGCGAGGTGCCCGCGTACCACACGTCCGGCTCGGATGCGCTCGACGGCGTCAGCCAGAAAGTGTGGTCCACGGCACGTCCGTTCTCGCCGGCGGGCGCCTTTGCGAAGGCGGGCGGCCGCGCGGCCTCCTTCCAGGTCCTGCCGAAATCGGTCGAACGGAAGACGGTCGGACCCAAGTGACCGGTCTTCGCCGCGGCAAGCAGTGTGCATCCGTCGCGCGGATCGAGCACCACGTGGTTGACGATGTGACCCAGAAAGTGCGGGCCGTCCGCTTGCCACCTCCTACGCGCTGCGTCGCCGCGAAAGAGCCACGCGCCCTTGCGCGTGGCGACCAGCACGAGAACGCGTTGCTGCGCCGAGGCGCGTGCACCCCGGGATCGTATTTGGGCAGACTTGCTCGTGGGTGCCATTCTTTGCCCCTTCAGCGGATGTTCTTCTGTCGCTCAACCTGAACCGTTTCGCGGATCGGCCGGATCGGCCGCACCTCGATGCAGCCGACCCGTGCCGGCGGGATCTTGGCGGCGAGCGCGATCGCCTCGTCGAGATTCTTCGCCTCGATCATGTAGAAGCCGGCGAGCTGCTCCTTGGTCTCGGCGAACGGACCGTCGGTGACCGAAACCCTGCCGCCGCGTACACGGACGGTGGTCGCCGTGTGCACCGATTCGAGCGCTTCGGAAGCGATGCAGTGACCGCTCTTGCGGATCGCCTCGTCATAGGCCACGCACTCCTCGTCGGGCAGCTCGTCGAGCCTCTTCTCGTCAAGGTAAACCAGGCACAGATACTTCATCGTCCGCTCCCGCGTGTTGGAATTCCGGAATCAGCCCGCAGCCGCGAATCCGAGCACGCGCAGCGTCCGCTCGTCTTCCGCGATCGGGTGCACTTCCACGCTGCCCAGCCGCGCGCCGGGGATGCGGGCAGCCACCGCGATCGCCTCGTTGAGGTCCCTGGCTTCGATCACGTAGTAGCCGCCGAGTTGTTCCTTGGTCTCCGCGTAGGGCCCGTCGGTCGTGAAGATTCTGCCTCTGCGCACGCGAACCGTGGCGGCGGCGCGTGGCGGCAGCAGGCGATTGCCGTCGACGAAATGGCCGCTGCTGCGGATCGCTGTGGTGAACTCGCCGTATTCCCGGAGCCGTTTCTCGGCTTCCGCGTGCGGCATCTGCTCCATCACCTTCTCGGCAAAGATCAGGCAGAGATACTTCATGGCGTTTCCCCTTTCCTGCTTCCAGACCCGTCCGTGCGAGCGGCTACCCCTGCTCGTAAGCCTGCCTCAGCTTCGCGATGTCGAGCTTCTTCATCGGCAGCAACGCCTTCATGACGCGCCCCGTCCTTCCGGCATCCGGGTCCTGCAGCATCGTGATCAGGGCCGTGGGAACGACCTGCCAGGACAGGCCATACCGGTCTTTGAGCCATCCGCACTGCTGTGCCTGCGGGTCGCCCCCTTCCGAGAGCCTGCTCCAGAAGTAGTCCACTTCGTCCTGCGTCTCGCAGTGCACCTGGAGTGAAACGGCTTCGTTGAACCTGAAGAGCGGTCCGCCGTTCAGGGCCGTGAATCGCTGGCCGTTGAGCTCGAATTCGACGGTCATGACGGACCCTTCCGGCCTGCCGTGGATCTCCTGGCCCTCGTTTCCATAGCGGCTGATTCTCCCGATCCTGGAGTTGCGGAAGATCGACGTATAGAACTTCGCGGCTTCTTCGGCCTGATGGTCGAACCACAGGCAGGGGATGATTCCTTGCATGGTGTCAGGCTCCTCTTCGTCCGCAACGGCGAATACTGAATCGGCCTGCGGCCTAGCTTTGCGCGCCGACTTCCCTGTGGCACCAGTGCTCGACCGCGGCCGATCTCCCGCCGAGGGCGGTCTCGAAATCCTCGATGATGGTGAATCGCCTGTTGCCGTGCTTGCCTTGTCCGGCCGGGATCAGGACGCGGTGTTGATCATCCAGCTCACGCCGAAACGGTCGGTGACCATGCCGAAGCCGGGCGACCAGAAGGTCTTGCCGAACGGCATCGTGACCTTGCCGCCATCGGCGAGCGCGTTGAACAGACATTCGCCCTGGACCACGTCGGGCACCGCGATCGACAGCGAGAAGCCGTTGAACGCCGGCGGCCCCGGACTTTTGCCGTCGGACGCCATGACCCGCGTTTCGCCGACGAGAAAGCTCGCGTGCATCACCTTGTCGTCCCAGCCGGGAGGCACCATGCCGGGCGGCGGTGTCTCGGGCGCCTCCTTGTAGCGCATGATCGTTTCGACCTCGGCGCCGAGCGTTCTGCGGTAGAAGTCGATCGCCTGCCGGCACGTGCCTTCGAAAAACAGATAGGGTTCGACCCGCATGGGCTTGTCTCCGCTCGGTTGATGAAACATCGTACGCATCTGCCGTACGCATCCATAGTCGTTCGGCCAGGCCGGAAATCGACAACCGAACTTGCTGCCCGGCCAAGCGCAGACGAACGGCCGGCCACCCCGCGGCCGGCGAACGCTCAGCCCGGCAACTGCGCCAGCCTGCGCTCCAGAAACCGCCGCTCCGGTTCCTGCCGGGTGAGCGCCAGCGCCTGCTGGTAGGAGGCGCGCGCTTGCGCGTGCCGCCCCAGCCGCCGGCACAGATCGGCCCGAGCCGCATGCGCGAGCCGGTAGTCGGCGAGGTCGCCGCGCGCCAGTATCGCGTCGATCAGGTCGAGACCGGCCTGCGGGCCGTCGCGCATCGCCACCGCCACGGCGCGGTTCAGCTCGATCACCGGCGAGGGCTCGACCCGCAGCAGCAGGTCGTACAGACCGACGAGCTGCACCCAGTCGGTCGCCTTCGCCTCGGTTGCTTCGGCGTGCACCGCCGCGATGGCCGCCTGCAGCGTGTAGGGACCGAATCTTCTGGAGGACAGGGCGCGCTCCACCAAGGCGAGGCCCTCGGCGATGTATTCCCGGTTCCACAGCGAACGGTCCTGATCCTCGAGGAGGATCAGGTCGCCGCTCGCCGAGGTGCGCGCCGCGCGCCGCGATTCGTGCAGCAGCATCAGCGCGAGCAGTCCCAGCGCCTCCGGCTCGGGCAGCAGATCGACCAGCAGCCGTCCCAGACGGATCGCCTCGGCCGACAGGTCGGGGCGCGTGAGCGAGGCGCCCGAAGACGCCGCGTAACCTTCGTTGAAGACCAGATAGATCACGCGCAGTACCGAGTCGAGCCGCTCCGGCAACTCGTGGTGGGTGGGTACCTGGTAGGGAATGCGCGCCTCGCGGATCTTTGCCTTCGCGCGGACGATCCGTTGCGCCAGCGTGGATGCAGGCGTCAGGAACGCATGGGCGATCTGCTCGGTGGTCAACCCGCACACCTCGCGCAGCGTCAGAGCCACCTGCGCGTCGGACGACAACGCCGGGTGGCAACAGGTGAAGATCAGCCGCAGCCGGTCGTCCTCGACGGTCTCGCCGGCCCACTCCGGCGCATCCGCGGCGAGCGCTTCGACCTGTTCGGCGACGTCGTCGAGCGCCTCGAAGCGCGCGCGCCGGCGAATCGCGTCGATCGCCTTGAACCGTCCGGCCGAGACCAGCCACGCCCGCGGATTGTCGGGCACGCCGTCGCGCGGCCATTGCTCGAGCGCCACACGGAAGGCATCGTGCAGCGCCTCCTCCGCGAGGTCGAAGTCGCCGAGCAGGCGGATCAGGGTGGCGAGCACGCGGCGCGACTCGGCGCGGTAGACCGCGTCCACCGTCTTCCTCGCCCGCTCGGCCGCCTCCGCGTTCATCGGCCGATCACTGTTGCTCGAAGGTCTCGATCGGCCGCAGTTCGATGCCCCAGCCCACCTGTTCGCCCAGGTGCGCCGCCGGATGTTTCGAGGCCGCGCGGATCGCTTCGTTGAGGTCGCGCGCTTCGATGATGAAGAACCCGCCGACCTGCTCCTTGGTCTCGGCGAACGGGCCGTCGGTCACCGAAGGCTTGCCGTTTCGCGGCCGGATGCTCACAGACGAGCGCGCCTCCCCGAGCGAAGCCTGGACCACGAGATGGCCGCTTGTGCGCAGCGCGTGGTCGTGCGGCGGGCATTGGCTCACCAGCGCTTGCAGCTCGGCCCCGGGCAACGCTTCGAATTTCCTTTCGTCGTAGTAGGCAAGGCAAAGATATTTCATGCTTTCCTCCCGTTCTTCGCCGACCGGCGATAGCGCCGCATAGTCGATCGGCAAAGGCCGCATTCGACATGGCCGCGCGCGGACCGGCGGCACGAGGCCGCCATGATACGACGCAGTCCCGGCACCGCTTCGCGGCTCGCGTCGTTTCAAGGCCGGGGAAGCCCTGGATCGCGCCACGCATCGAACACCGCGGCATCGACGAGATCTATCGATCTCGGAGCAGGCGCCGAAATCGATCAGCCGCAAGACCATTTTCGAACGCGACTGCGATCCGCGGTGCGAGCGCGAGGCGCGGTCCGAGGTGCTGGCGGCGTTCTGCGAACGGCTGAGCAGAGACCTGGCGCGCCAGGCTTACGCGGCGCGGACGATCGGCGTCGAGCTGCGTGACGCGGACTTGCGCACCGTCACGCGCGAGCTCACGCCCTGGAATGTCGGTGCACGCTCAGGGCGAGCCGTCTCTGCGGATGACTTCGCCTTCGATCACGCGCCCCCCGGGCGGGTTCTCCCGCATCCGCCGGCGCAGCTCCCGCGTCTTCCACCACAGATAGCCCGAGATCAGCAGCGCGACGGCGGCCGCGATCGCGAGCACCAGGACCGAGAACATCACCGCGGCCACCAGGAGCACCGCGCCGGCGGCAAGCGTCGCCAGACGGCCCAGCAACCCGCTTGCAGCAGCACCGGCGCGGCCGGCCGAGAGGCGCGGGCGTTGCTCGAAATCCTGCATGACGGCTTCCTCGCTTTCGATCTCTGCGCGTCGCGGCGCCTGGACGATGCCTCGTTGGACGCGCCCGCGTCGATTCGGTTCTCGCCGCGGAGCGCTACGATCGCTGCCGCGACGCGCGCAGCCGTTCGATCGCCCGCGCGGCGGTCTCGGCGTCGATCCAGAAGCGCCAGGGGCGTGCCGCCCAATAGGGTCCCGCGTAACCGACGCCGATGCGTGGCCCGCGCCGGATGGATCTCGCCGGAATGCGAATGCCGCGGTCCTCGAGCCAGATCCGTTTCGACCTGGTGGCGTCCGAGCGGTCGAGCTTCTTGTCGATCGCGAGATGCCGCGTCACCCGGCCCGGCCCGGCGAGATACCGGGGATGGCGCTCGGGATCGGCGAGCACGCCGCGAATCAGCACGCCCTCGGGCATGCCCTCGCCCGCGGTGCTGAAGTTGAGCATCCAATGCACGCCGTAGATGAAATAGACGTACAGTGTTCCGCCGTCGGCCCACAGCGGGGCCACTCTGGCCGTGCGCCGCCCGCCGTAGGAGTGCGCCGCGCGGTCTCGCGGACCTTTGTAAGCCTCGGTTTCCGTGATCATCGCGCAGATGCGGCGGCCGCGATGGCTGTGGACGATGAACTTTCCCAGCAGATCGCGCGCGACCTGCAGGGTCGGACGGTTGAAGTCGTGGCGCGTCAGTCGCCGGGGTCCGGTTCGCTTCACTCCCCATCCCTGCAGTCAGGATCTTGAACGCGGACGGATTATTTCAGAGATCGGCCCGCCCTTGGAAAATAGAGCCGTGCCACCATATTGCCTGCTTGCACAAGGGGGCAGCCGCCATGATCGAGCGAACCGTCCAGCGCCTCATCCACTCCGTCCCCGCCTCCGACGGTGCCGGCGTGAAGTTGCTTCGCAGTCTCGGTCAATCGCAGGCCGCCCGCCTCGACCCGTTCCTGATGCTCGACGAGTTTTCCTCGGACAACCCGGACGACTACGTCGCCGGATTTCCAGCGCACCCGCATCGCGGCTTCGAGACGGTGACCTACATCCTCGACGGCCACATGCTGCACGAAGATCATCTCGGCAACCGGGGGGATCTGAGGAGCGGCGGCGTGCAGTGGATGACCGCCGGCCGCGGCATCATCCACTCGGAGATGCCGCAACAGGAACGCGGCCGCATGCGCGGCTTCCAGCTCTGGATTAATCTTCCCGCGCGGGAAAAGATGAAGGCTCCGGGTTACCGTGACCTGCAGGCGAGCGACATCCCGGAAGTCGCGCTGCCCGCCGGCGGCCTGGCGCGCATCATCGCCGGGAAGTACGCGAATGCGGTCGGGCCGATCGCGGGGCTGGCCACCGAACCGGTCTACTTCGACGTTCACCTGCCGGCCGGCGCAGCCTTTTCCTATGCGATCGCAGACGGCCACAACGCCTTCCTGTATCCGTACGAAGGCAGCGCGCGAGTCGGCGCCACGCCGGTGCCGGCGCACAGCGCGGGCGTGCTGTCCGCCGAAGGCGACCTGGAAGTCACCGCGGGCGCGCAAGGCACGCGCTTCCTGCTGCTTGCCGGCAGGCCGCTGAACGAACCGGTCGTGCAGTACGGCCCGTTCGTGATGAACACGATCGAGGAGATCGAGCAGGCCATCCGCGACTATCAGAGCGGGCGTCTCGCCACCGTACCCCGTTGAGCGGCGCAAACCGCTCGGCGTCTCGCGCCCGGGCGCGCAGCACAATGACAAAGCCGGCATGACCTGCCGGCTTGCTTCGTTTGCGCAACGCCAGTACCAGCCGAACGGTTTTCCGGCGCACCGCGGCTTGCCTGCGCTCGCGTTATCCCTCGTCAAGATCCTTCAAAACCTTCGCAAGAGCGTTCTAGAACGGCGGATCCCCCTCCTGTAGGTTCATGCCCAGGTAAGGAACCGGTCGCGAGCGGCGACCAAGCCGATCTGCGTCCGGGCCTCGCGCTCCGAGATTTGCCGCCCAGGCGGCTTTCGGGCGCCTTCGAGTCGAGTCACGGTGTTCGGCATGACGAACGAAAAGGATCGCCCCTGGCCATGGCTCCGGCATGTTTCTGCCGGCGTGCGTTGGCGCGCAGCCGGGGCGGCGCTGCTCGCGGCGAGCCTCGCCCCGGGGCTGCCGTCCTCCGCGCGGGCCGAAGCCGCGAGCCGAACGCACGCCTCGGCGACCCTGCCCACCTTCGTGTCGCTCACCGTGGACAACGACTTCTTCGCCGGCTTCGACCGCCATTACACGAACGGCATCCAGTTGGCGTTCTCGGCGGCTACGGGCGCAGTCCCCGCATCCCTCGGATCGCTGCCGCCTTTCCGGTGGAGCACGCAGCCATGGTTCACGTTCTCGGTCGGCCAGCGCATCTACACGCCAACGGACACGGACCGCGTCGATCCCGATCCGCTCGACCGCCCCTACGCGGGCTGGTTGTACGCGCTGGCCGACGTGTGCACCCGAAGCGGCGCGACGGTCGATCACGTCCAGGCCGGCATCGGCCTCATCGGCCCGGCCTCGCTGGCCGAGCGGACGCAGAACGCCTATCACCGGCTGACTGGCTCGGAACTCACCCGCGGATGGGATGCCCAACTCGGCCACGAGCTGGGGCTGCTGCTGGGCTATGAACGGGCCTGGCCCCGATGGATCGAGGCCGATGGGGGACACCTGGAGGCCGATCTCACGCCGCGGGTCGGCGCGACGGCGGGCAACGTGTTCACCTACGCCAACGCCGGTCTGGTCCTGCGGGCGGGGCGGAATCTGCCCGACGATTTTCCGGTGACCTTCGTTTCGCTCGGCCCGCCGCGCGACGGTTATCGCACGGGGGGCACGGGTTTCGGCTGGTACGCGTGGCTGGGCACCGAGGTGCGCCTCGTCGCTTACAACGTCTTCCTCGACGGGAATACCTTCCGCCACAGCCGCAGCGTGGATCGCGAGCCGTTCGGCTACGACCTGCAACTGGGCCTCGTGATGGTGCGCGACAGAATGCGCCTGGGATTCACGCTGGTCCGGCGCAGCGAGGAATTCAAGACGCAGCAGGGTGCCGACCGCTTCGGGCAACTGACGCTCTCCTTCCCCCTGCACTCCTGACCGGGCGCAAGCCCGGTCAGGGCCGAGGACGATCCGGCTGCCGGCCGCCGCCCGTGCAATTTGCTGGCGCGATGGATTCTCGCTAAGCTTCGCGCCTCCGGGCAGTTCGCCCGCGTCGTGTACGAACAATAAATGCCGCCCTTTTCTCTCGGCCGCGCCGTGGCCGGCGCCTGCTTCCTGGTCACACTGCTCACCCCCGTCATTGCGTTCCCCCAGGCCCAACCGCCGGCTTCGACCGCTGCCGAAGCCACCATCCGGCGTCCGACCGACTTCCGCTCCCGCGCGGAGTTGCGCCATGAATACCAGGATCTGCAGAACGGCGGCCACCGCAATCTCCTCATCCCGCGCTTCGAGTACGCCGCGAGCTCGAGCTTGGCGTTTCGCATCGAGACGCCTTACGTCTGGTACGAAGCGCCCGGTGCGGACCGCGTGGCCGGCCACGGCGATCTGCTCCTGCGCGGCGCGTGGCGCGCCACGCAGCGCGATGGCTTCGCGCTCATCCTGGTGACCGAGGTCACCTTCGATACCGCCTCCGACGATCGACTCGGGCAGGGACAAACGGTGATCTCTCCGCTCGTGTACGCGGCGATCGACGTGCCCGAGATTGAATCGGTGTTCTTCCCCAACTTCCAGCACTATTTTTCGGCGGGCGGGGACGGCACTCACCCCGACGTGAGCCAGACGGTGCTCAAGCCCAATCTGCTGACGCGCTGGCCCAAGCGGTTCTACACTTTTCTCGAACCGGCGTTCCTCATCGACCATGAACGCAATTCCAAGGTCGGCCTGACGGTCGAGCTGGAGGTCGGCAAGCTCGTCAGCCGGCACGTGGCGGTCTGGGGGCGCCCGGGCGTGGGCGTCATCAAGAACGACCTGCCGCAGATTTACAACTGGAATATCGAGATCGGCGCGCGCTACATCTTCTAGCTAGTCGCCCGGATCATGAAACCGGCCAGCAAGCCGGTTTCCGGAGTGCGAAGCCCCGGTTGGCAATGACCCGATGCCTGATCGACGCATCGTTAAATCGGCGAGTGCGATCAAGCGACGCCAAGCGGCATCCGGCCGCGCCCCTAGTTTCAATCCGGTTTGCAGGGTGCGGGCACCAGCTCCACGCACACTCCGGCAATCGCCGCCATCGTCCATAGATTTGCGGCTTCCCGTCCGGCAGCCTTGAGGCGGTCGCTCAGCCTGGAAAGAAACGACGCTTCAGGAAGCATCGAGAAGATCGGCACGAGACACTCTGTCATTGTTGCGTTGTTCATTTGGATTCCCTCCTCTGGCGAACGACACAGGTGGCCGCGACTCCTCCCCAGATTGTTTGTCCGGCGGGAGCAGCCGCAGCCCATCCACTAACCTCGCCCGCGCCGGTCGAGCGCATCGGGCTCGGTCTTCGAGGCCACGTTGGGAGCCGCCGCGCCGATAAGAAGCGCGCTGGAACGACCGTAACGATTCACATCGGCCACTTGCGTGCGCAGCTCGCCGTCGTGGCCGGCATAGGTTGGCGGGACGCAGCGGCCGCAGTCCGACACGGCGGCCTTTTGCAGGTGGATGTCGTTCGGCTTGGCCACCACAGTACCGGACAACGCCGAGAACATCAGGACAAGAGCGAGTTTGGTTTTCATGGTTTCTCTTTCGATGTTTGAGTTTGGACGCACACTCTGGGGTACAGGCATCTCGTCGTCCAGATATTCAGATAAATAAATCAGTTGACTTTCTGCGTCATTCAGCGAGCGACGTTCGCGCGGCTTCGAAGTGCTTGCTCAGAACCATTGCTTGGAGTACGGTGCGGTAGATGACTTACCTGAACCTGGTCAGGCGTTACCCCGCGCTCGGTTGGATCGCACTCTGGAGTGCTTTCGCAGTTCCCCTCCTTGTCTGCGCTCGCTTGGGCTACTTGTGGCTCGGTGTGGGCCTTGGCGCCGTTGCGGCGAGTTCTTTGTTCTCCATGCACAGGCGACCGGACAAGCCGTTGCGGTCGAGCAGTACGCTGAAATAGCGTACGGCCGCGATATCGAGGTGGTGGTTTGCCGGTCCACCACCTGCCGCGCCGTTCCACTCGGAGGGCGGCAGCGCGCGGCCTCCCACGGTCTTCAAGTTCCAGATGCGTCCCGACCCGCTGGCGAGATGGACGCGCCTCGGGCAGCGTATCGGTGCTACCGACGAGGCCTCAAAGCTTGATGCCCTCGCTGGCGATGTAGTCGTGCAGGATGCTGTCCAGATCGGGATCGGCCCTGAAGCCCATGGCCTCGGCCCGGCCGGTGCGGAAGCGCGCGGGAAAAGTTTTCACCATCTTCTGGATCCGCTCGTCCGGCTTGAACACTACGCGGGCGGCCAGCGCTTCGCCCCCGATATGGCGCAGCGCCTCCACGCCCTGTCTGACCGAGATGGTGATCCCCGGAACATTGATCGCCCGGTGCGCGCCCCACGCGGACGCCGGCAGGTCATGGGCATGCAGGAACGACTCGATCGCCTGGCGTGGCGACAGAACCCACAGCTCGGTCGAGTCGTCGACTGGGCATTCGCAGACCTGGCCGTTCAGCGGCTCGCGAAACATGCCGCTCGCGAACGCGGTCGAGGCGAGATTGGGTCTGCCGGGCCGCACGATGATGGTCGGCAGGCGCAGGCTGCGCCCGTCGAGAAAGCCCTTGCGCGAGTAGTCGTTGACGAGATATTCCCCGATCAGTTTCTGCGTCCCGTAGGACGTCTGCGGCGTCGGCGTCACGCTGTCGTCGACCACCGGTGGCAGCTTGCCGCCGAACACTGCGAGCGAGCTGGCGAACACGAGCCGAGGCGCGGCGGCCAGCTTGCGGCAAGCTTCCAGCAGATTGCGCGTACCTTTGAGGTTGACGCGATAGCCCAGGTCGAAGTCCGCTTCGGCGGCGGCACTGACCACCGCGGCCAGGTGGAAAATGGAAGCGGTATCGCGATCCAGCGCCTTGGCCAGCGCATCGGGCTCGGCGATGTCGCCCTGGACACAAGTGAGCCGCCGGTCGGGGTTGGGCGGGAACGCAGCGTCGAAGATCTTGATCTCGGAGATGCGTGCGGGCGCGCCGTCCGGGCCGGCCAGCGTTGTGCGTTCGATCAGCCGCAGCGCCAGTCGATAGCCGAGGAAGCCGCCGCCTCCGGTGACGAGAACTTTCATGGGGTGTCCCTCCGTGGGTCGCTACATGTTACGCCGCAGCGCATCGATGGCGGGCGGCTTGCGCTTTGCAGCCGGCGCAGCGTTTCGGCATCATCGCGCGACGCGGCCATGCCGCTGTCCGGAGACTGTCGATGCGTTCACTGCGGGTATGGTCGAGCTGCGTCGCGTTGCTCGCGGCGACCTGGTTGCACGCCGACGAGCTTCCGCCACAGATCCGCGTCGTTGTGCCCTATACGGCGGGCAGCAGCCTCGACGCCCGCGCCCGGGTCATCGCCGAGGCGCTCGGCGCGGTTCTGAAGCGCAGGATCACGGTCGAGAACCGGCCCGGCGCCGGTGGCAGTCTGGGCACGCAGTACGTCGCCCGGTCGAAGGCCGACGGGTCGACCCTGCTGTTTCACAACAACAGCTATGCATTCAACCCGCACATCTACGCCGCCTCGGCGTACGATCCGATCCGGGATTTCGTGCCGGTCGCGCAGGCCTACACGTCGGGGCTGGTGCTTGTTGCGCATTCGAGCCTCGGCGTGGGTTCGGTGGCGGAACTGGTCGCGCTCGCCCGCAGCCGATCCACGCCGCTCAGCTACGCGTCGAGCGGCACCGGCGGATTGCCGCACCTCGCCATGGAGTCCTTCAAGCGCGCGGCGGGCGTGGATTTCCTGCACGTGCCTTACCGCGGCGACGGCCATGCGCTCTCCGACGTGCTCTCCGGACGCGTGCCGCTGATGATGAGCGGCTATCCGATCGTGCAGTCGCATGTCCGGGCCGGCACATTGCGCGCGCTGGCAGTCACCGGCAGCGGGCGAGCCGATATCTTTCCCGACGTACCCACCGTGGCGCAGGCCGGTTATCCGGGCTTCGCCATCGACGCCTGGGTCGGTTTCTTCGCGCCGGCCGACACGCCGCCGCCGGTCGTCGAACGCCTGAACCGGGCGATCGCCACGGCGCTCGCCAGCCCGCGCGTGCAGCGGCAACTCGCCGAGACCGGTGCGCGCCCGGTAGTGACTTCCTCCGCCGACTTCGCTGCGTTTATGCGGCGCGAATGGGAACGCTACGGTGCGATGATTCGCGACCTGGGCCTGAAGGTCGAGTAAGGCCCGCACGATCGCGGAGGTCAAGATCGTACAAGACATGCATGCGCCTGTTCGACGATAGTACCGTATCCAGGTATGCGACTCGACCCATGTCAGCGATCATCGCCATCTCGAACCTGACCAAGACCTACGCGTCCGGACTGCGGGCGCTGAGCGGCATCGATCTGGAGATCCGCCAGGGGGAAATTTTCGCCCTCCTCGGTCCCAACGGCGCGGGCAAGACCACGCTGATCAGCATCGTCTGCGGCATCGTCACCCCGACCTCTGGAACGGTGCGCGTCGGCGGCCACGACATCCTGCGCGCGTATCGCGCGACCCGCGCCATGATCGGGCTGGTGCCCCAGGAGCTGCATACGGACATGTTCGAGTCGGTCTGGAGCACGGTGAGTTTCAGCCGCGGGCTGTTCGGCCGCCCGCCCGACCCGGCGTACCTGGAAAAGGTGCTGCGCGACCTTTCGCTCTGGGACAAGCGTCACGACAGGATCATGACGCTGTCCGGCGGGATGAAACGGCGCGTCCTGATCGCCAAGGCCCTGGCGCACGAACCTGAGATCCTCTTTCTCGACGAGCCCACGGCAGGGGTGGATGTGGAGCTGCGCCGCGAGATGTGGGCCCTGGTGCGCCGGCTGCGCGCCAGCGGCGTGACGATCATCCTTACCACCCACTACATCGACGAGGCTGAGGAGATGGCCGACCGCATCGGCGTCATCAACAAGGGCGGGCTGATCGTTGTGGAAGACAAGGTCAAGCTGATCAAGAAGCTCGGCAAGAAGCAGCTCACGCTCCATCTCCTGGAGCCGATGAAGGCCATTCCCGCGGGACTGAACGGCTGGCGTCTGGCGCTGAAGGACAGCGGCACCGAGCTGGAATTCACCTTCGACGCGGACGAGGAAAGCACCGGCATTCCGGCGCTGCTGCGCCGCCTCGGCGAGCTGGGCATCGGCTTCAAGGATCTGCAGACCCGCCAGAGCTCGCTGGAAGAGATCTTCGTCGGCCTGGTGGCCAACACGCAGCAGCGCGCATGAGCGCGGCGCCGAGGCTTTCCGCCTTCAACCGCTACGCGGTGCTGGCGATCTACCGGTTCGAGATGGCGCGCTTCCGGCGCACGCTGTGGCAAAGCCTGGTGACGCCGGTCATCACCACCTCGCTGTACTTCATCGTGTTCGGCGCGGCGATCGGCGCGCGCATGAGCGAGCTGGACGGCGTGCCCTACGGCGCCTTCATCGTGCCGGGGCTCATCATGCTCAGCGTCCTTACCGAGAGCCTGTCGAATGCCTCGTTCGGCATCTATCTGCCGCGTTTCACCGGCACCATCTACGAACTGCTCTCCGCACCGGTGTCGCCGCTCGAGACCGTCCTGGCCTATGTGGGAGCGGCGGCCACCAAGTCCATCATCCTGGGACTGGTCATTCTGGCCACCTCGACGCTGTTCGTACCGATCCAGATCCTGCATCCGGTGTGGATGGTCGCCTTCCTCGTGCTCACCGCCACCACCTTCTGCCTGTTCGGCTTCATCATCGGCATCTGGGCGAAGAGCTTCGAGCAGTTGCAGTTCATCCCGATGCTGGTCATTACCCCGTTGACGTTCCTCGGCGGCGCCTTTTATTCGATCGACATGCTGCCCCAGGCCTGGCGCACCTTCAGCCTCTTCAATCCGATCGTGTACCTGATCAGCGGATTCCGCTGGAGCTTCTACGGGACCTCGGACGTCGGGGTAAAGATCAGCCTCGCGATGACGCTCGGCTTCTTGGCGATCGGCCTGGCGCTGGTGGTCTGGATCTTCAGGACCGGTTACCGGCTCAAGAGCTGACCGCGCTGCGTGTGCGACACCGGTCCGCCTCCGCCCGAAGGCTTTCTATCCACGGCCTGACAGCCACTCGATGACGCGGCGCTTCAATGCATCGAGGGAAAAATCCCCGAGCAATGGCATTCCGGGGCTGTCTTCCAGCGCTGTGAACTTGTAGTACGCGGTCGCGGGCTCGAACTCGATCACTCCGGCACGGTCGCTCCCGGCATAAACCAGGTACACCGGCGTCCAGTCGTCGGTCTCCGGCTCCAGATCTCTGACGTCGAGAAAATGCACTTCGCGCAGCCGGCGCGGTTCGCTCGACCCGGGACTTTCGATTGCGCCTGAATCCATCTCGACCCTCCCTTCGAAGTCAGGAAAACTTCACCGAGGGTTGTCCAGGCACGGACACCGGCGCGGGACCGGCGCGCGCGCAACGCGCGCGGGCGCTTGCGGGGACTGGTTTCTGGCGGTCCCGCTGTCCGAGCTTTCATCGGACCGGTGACTTTGCGGACCCGCATTGCTGCGGGGGTGCCTTTGTCAAAAACCCTCGCGAGACGATTTCGCAAGCACCGTGCCAAGCATCCGCTCGGTGTCTTGTGTTCGAGCCGGTCACGGAACGCGAATTCCCGCCTGCGGCAGGCGGGCGGGACTGACGATTTTCGTCCGGGGTTCTGCGATACGCACTCGATCCCCGCTATCGATGCATGAATCCGGAGGCCAACGAGGGTCCCGATGCTGAGGCGATCCAGCGCTGATGCGAGCCTGCGCGACCGGGCCGACGGCGGACTGAACGCATTCGAAGCCGACCGCAATGGCGCGAGTTCGAAGTGTGCTACGCGGACCATCTGCTCGCGCGATCTGGCGATGGTCGCGTCGATGGCGCCGGCCTCGTTGCCTTGCGGACTTGTCATGACCGGCGGCTAAACCCGCTCAGGTGCCCACCTTCTCGGCGATCTCGATCAGGATGCTTGCAGTGAGCTTGGAGCGGTCCACGATGCCGACGAACCGGCCGGCTTCATCCACCACCGGGAGCGTCTGGACGTCCAGCGACTCCATCTGCACCAGCGCCTGGCGCTTGTCCGTGCTCCTGGTGATCGCCTTGTCGCGCGCGATGAGCGCCGGCATGCGCAGGATCGCGGCGCCATCGTTGCGGTTGAGGTTTCGAGCGAACTCATCGGCGGCGCGCCCGTCCGATCCCCCGAGCAGCGCGGCGAGCTGCCGGCCGTCGATCATGCCCACGAACTTCCCGGCGGAATCGGAAATGACGGCGTAGCGGAAGGACGGCGATTGCGCGAGCCGCACGAGGTACTCGGCGATCGCCGGGCCGTAGTATCCGCCGTAGCCGAGCCGGAAGCTCAACGCCTCCGTCTTCCTGCGCAGCAGCGCCGGAATCTCTTCCACACCCGCCTTGGGATCCATGCGCAAATCGACCACGGGAAGGGCGCTCACCTGATTCTTGATCGGCGAAGCGGAAGCTTCCCGGATCGCGGTGACGATCTTGACGTCGCCGACCGCAAGTTCCTGCACCTTTCCCGTGAAAAGCATCCACAGGGCGACCGGCACGAGCGCGAGCGCAATGTCGGAGGTCTTGATATCGAGCTTGTTGCCGGTCCTGGCCCGCAAGGAGGCAAGTCCGACCACGATGGCGATGACTACGACGACGGCGATGGCGGTTTCGGTCATCGGAGTACTCCCGGGCTGATTGCGCGAGAAAAGGGCGCGCAGGCATTCCCGCGTGCCCTCCCGGCCCGCGGGACTCTATGCCCGGCTCAACGCTCGGTCAACACAGGGCGTCCGTCTAGCGCTGGCCGCCGTCCTTCTCGGCCTCGATGGCTCGTTCCACGCATATGCGTACGCGGTGGTCACCGCGTCTGTGGAACCTCTCCCGGCATGACTGGACTTTCTCCGCGTGGTCCTGCGCGTACGCCTCGAGTAGGGGCGCCGCGGCAATGTCGTCGTCGATGCAGCGCTTGACCTGCACCCAGCCGGGTTCCCAACGGTGCGTGCAGCGTGCAACGATGCCGCGCACTGCTTCCGGATAGCGTCGGACTTCCTCGCGAGCGGCCAGATTCTGTTTGACGCACAGGTCGATCGCTTCGTAACCAAACTCGCCGATCGACAAGTGGCAGCCGACCACGATCTCGGAGTCATCCTCCGCCGCGCTCATCCCCGGCACCAGTGCTACAAGGAACGCCAGCAAACCCGGTGCTATGCACGAGCCCCGTGCCAGCCGCCGTCTGCCGGAACCTCGCCCGAGCGTGTCCATGTAATCCCGCCTTTCCTTTCCTGTCCTGAACCCGTGAAACTGACTGCCGAGGACCGCATCGGCCGAACTGCCCTGCCGATGCCAGCCTGGCGCCGGAAGCGCTGCGTGTGGATCTTGCGGGCCGGGCGCGCCGCTCAGTACAGCGCGCTGGCAAGCTCGCGGCGGTATTCCGACACCAGCTCGGGCTGATCCTGGGCGAGGTTGAAGATGGCGAGAATCTGCTTGCGCGCTTCGCCATCTTTCCAGCGCTTGTCGCGGCGCACGATCTCGAGCAACTGGTCGAGCGCCTCGCGATAGCGCCTCGTCCCTGCGTACAGGCTCGCCAGCGCAAAACGCGTTTCGTGATCGGCCGGATTCGCCGCGAGCTTGGCTTTCAGTTCCGCCTCGCCTGCCCCCGAAGCGCACGCGCGGGCAAACGCCAACGCGGCACGCAAGGCTGCGATCCGCTCGTCCCAGTCGATGCCGGAACGCACCGCGCCGAGCACGGTTTCGGCTTCGTCCAGGCGCTTGAGCTCGATCAGCAACTCGGCGAGGTCCAGACGGGCCGGAGCGTTCGTGGCGTCGAGATCGATCGCCTTGCGCAGCGCGGCGAGCGCACCCTCCGGATCGCCTGCCGCGCGCAACTGCCGGGCGCGCAGCCGTTCCAGTTCGGAGGGCTTCGGGATCAGCGAGTCGATGAAGGCGCGCACCTGGGACTCGGGAACGGCGCCCAGAAAATGCGACACCGGCTTGCCGTCCCTGAATGCCATCACGTCCGGGATCGAGCGGATCCCGTAGGTGGCGGCGAGTTCCGGATTCTCATCGGAGTTGACCTTCGCCAGCTTGAACTTCCCGGCGTATTCGGCCGCGAGCTTTTCCAGGATAGGCTTGAGAATGCGGCACGGCGCGCACCAGGGCGCCCAGAAATCGACGACGACCGGGAGCGTCTTCGAGGCCTCGATCACCTCCCGCTCGAAAGTTTCTGTGGTGACGTCAGTGGCGTGCGTAGCCATGATTCCTCGACTTCAATCAGCAGACATTTTTTGCGTACATGGGGATGGAGCCGCGCACAATCAAGTCCCCGGCTTGCGGGGTGGGCACCCCTTTGCAGGACGAACGGCGCGACGGCGCTCAGCTCGGATTGTTCGCGCTGATGAACCAGGTGCTCGAGGGCGCCCAAACGCCATCGGGCCGGACGAACGGCGCGAGCGTTTCCTTCAGCGCGGCGATCACCTCGGGTTTGCGCTTCTCGCCCTCCGCTCCCGCGAGCCGGATGATCTCGCCCGCGGGGCCGAGCGCCATCGCGAACTCGATCGCATCGTTGAGGTCGCGTCCGATGCATGCCGCGGGTAATGCAGCATGGCGCACAGCGGCCAGCGACAATCCTCCGCCACCGCAGTGCGCTCATGCGCGCTAGAACTTTTCCAACCAGGGTCTCAGCTCGACTTCCCACGTCCAGGCACTGCGCGGCTGCTGCACGATGTGCAGATACGTCCGTGCGATCGCATCCGGATCGAGCAGGCTGTCCGGCTGATCGGCCGGCTCCGGGGAGCCGGCGGCGCGCACTGCGCCGTCGATGACGAAATGCGCCACATGAATGTTCTGCGGCGCCAGCTCGCGCGCCATGCTCTGCGCCAGGCCGCGGAGCGCGAACTTGCCCATGGCGAACGGCGCGGACCGTGCATAACCCTTGATGCTGGCCGAAGCGCCGGTGAACAGGATGCAGCCGCTCCCGCGGACGAGCATGCGCTTGGCCGCCTGCTGCCCGACCAGAAAGGCCCCGAAGGCGGTCACATCCAGACTCCGGCGCACCTCTTCCGGCTGGATTTCCGTCAGCGCCCCGCGCGTCCGATAGCTCGGGTTATAGAGCACCACGTCCAGCGGCGGAAAATCGCCATCCAGCCGCGAGAACATCCGTGCCACGCTCTCCGGGTCTGCCGCATCGCACTCGAACCTCGGACCCTGCGAGCCGACCTCGCCAGCGCGCCGGCCGGCGCTGCGGGAAGCCAACGCAACTGCGTAGCCGGCCTCGCCGAGCACACGCGCGAACGAAGCGCTGATGCCCGAGCCTGCGCCTACGATAAGTGCTGCTTTCGGCATCGCCTTCCTCCCGCGTCGAAATTGGGTTGTCCTTGCCGCTTTGCGCATAGTACGCCGCAGGCGCAGGCACCGCCGGCGCGACCGGCCCCGGGGTATATTGTCCGCCACAGCGACCGGCCCGGGATTGCGTCGATGAACGCGTGCCGCGCGGTGCGCCCGGCTTGGTTTCCGTGGGAGATCATCGGATGGAAAAGGAACGCCTCGAAGCGGTCTACCGCACGATGCTGCGCATTCGCCGCTTCGACGAGAGCGTGGCGGATCTGTTCAAGGAAGGCCTCGTAAAAGGCACCGCTCACAGCTACGTCGGGCAGGAGGCGGTCGCCGCAGGTGCCTGCGCGGCGCTGCGCAAAAACGACTTCGTCGTAAGCCATCATCGCGGACACGGGCACTGCATCGCCAAAGGCGCGTCGCTGCCCCGGATGATGGCGGAACTGATGGGGCGGTCGACCGGCTATTGCAGGGGCCTGGGCGGCTCCATGCACATCGCCGATCTCGATCTGAACATTCTCGGCGCCAACGGCATCGTGGGCGCCGGCATCGGCATCGGTTCGGGCGCGGCGCTGGCGAACAAGCTGCGCGGCACGGATGCGGTGGGCGTCGTGTTTTTCGGTGACGGGGCGGTCAACGAGGGGATCTTTCATGAATGCCTGAACATCGCTTCGCTGTGGAAGCTGCCGGTGGTGTACCTGTGCGAGAACAACCAGTACGGCCTGTCTACTTCGACCAGGGACTCCACTGCGATCGATCGCATCTCGAAACGCGCCGCCGCCTATTCGTTGCCGGGGGAAACAGTGGACGGCAACGACGTGCTCGCCGTGCACGCAGCGGTCGAGAAGGCGGTGGCAAGGGCTCGCAAGGGCGACGGACCGAGCTTGATCGAGGCCGTGACCTACCGCTTAGGTGACCACTCGATGCGCGCCAACCTGCCACGTTACCGCACCGAGGACGAGGAGGCGCAATGGCGCAGCCGCGACGCGATCGCGCGCTTCGAGCAGGTGCTCGAAAAGCAGCACGGATTGGAACGCGATCGGCTCGACCGCATCCGTGCCGAAGTGGAAGCGGAATTGGCGGCGGCGAAGGAGTTCGCGCTCGCGAGCCCGGAACCGACGCTGGACGACCTGCGCGACGCGGTGTACGCACCGCACTACCAGCCGCCCGAGCCCTCACCCTCACCCACCCTGCGCGAGCTGAGCTTCGCCGAGGCGGTCAATGAGGCCCTGGCTCAGGAGATGGCGCGCGACGCATCCGTGTTCGTGCTGGGAGAAGACGTCGGCAGGATCGGTGGCATCTTCGCCGCCACCCGCGGTCTGATCGAGAAGTACGGCCCGGAGCGGGTGCGCGACACGCCGATATCCGAGGCGGCGATCGCCGCCTGCGCGGTGGGCGCGGCGGTCACCGGAATGCGCCCGGTGGCGGAAGTGCAGATCTTCGATTTCATCACCCACATGATGGACATGATCGTCAACCAGTCCGCCAAATTCCGCTTCATGCTGGGCGGCAAGCCCAAGGTGCCGCTGGTGATTCGCGGGCCCCAAGGGGGCGGCATCCGGCTGGCGGCGCAGCATTCGCAGAGCCTGGAAGCGTGGTTCACGCACGTCCCGGGGCTGGTAGTGCTGGCGCCCTCCTCCCCTTACGAGGCCAAAGGCCTGCTGACCAGTGCCATCCGGGAAGACAACCCGGTCATCTTCCTCGAGCACAAGCTGCTCTACGTGGGAAAGAAGGCGGTGGTGCCGGAGCAGCCTTACGCGATCCCCCTCGGAAGAGCGGCGGTGAAGCGCAAAGGCCGCGACGTCACGGTGGTCGCCACGCTCGCCATGGTGGAGGCCGCGCTGCAGGCGGCTGCGCGTCTGGAAGCCGAGGATATCGACGTCGAAGTGATCGACCCGCGCACGCTGCGCCCCCTGGACGAAGAGACGATCATCCGGTCGGTGAAGAAGACCACGAGGCTGGTGATCGCGCACGAAGGCTGGAAGAGCTGGGGTTTCGGCGCCGAGGTCTCCGCCATGGTGGCGGAGAAAGCCATCGACTGGCTCGACGCGCCGATCGTGCGCGTGGCCGCGCGCGACACCCCGATGCCTTACAACGACAAACTGGAGCGGCTGGTGATTCCTTCCACCGACGACATCGTCGCGGCCGTCAGAGCGGTCGTGCTGCGCGACCGGATGGATACGGCCGCGTAGCGCCCCGCGCTGATACGGCGCGATACGCCGGCCGCCATTCGACGTACACTTGCTCCCAGCACGGCCACGTCTTCGAAATACGACGTCGACTACGGGGAGGATTCGGTCCATGATTTCTGCGCGCAGACGGTTTTGTCTCCATCTGTCCACGCTGGCGATTGCCGGGGCCTGGCTGTCGGTATCACGCCCGGTCCTCGCCGAGAGCCCCGGCGGCAAGTTCGGCGTCAAGGCTCTGATCTTCGACGTGTTCGGCACCCTGGTGGACTGGCGTACCGGCGTGGCCCGCGAAGCCAGGGCCCTGCTCGAGCCGCTGGGCTACAAGCTCGACTGGCTCGCCTTTGCCGATGCCTGGCGGGCTGAGTACCAGCCGGGCATGGAAGAGGTGCGCTCCGGACGCGTGCCGTTCTCGCGGCTGGACGTCATCCACCGGCGCATGCTGGAACGCATCCGTCCTCGCTTCGGCCTGGAGAAGGTCGAAGAGCCGGTGCTGCGCGAGCTGAACATGGCCTGGCACAAGCTCGACGCCTGGCCCGGCGTGAGCGCCGCACTGAAGCGGCTGCGCAGCCGCTACCTGCTGGCGCCCTGCTCCAACGGCAATATTTCGCTGATGGTCGATCTCGCGCGGCGCAACGATTTCCACTGGGACGCGATCCTCGGGGCCGAGATCGCCGGCGACTACAAGCCGAAGCTGCGCGTCTACCAGGTGTCCGCGGAGGCGCTCGGCATCGAACACCACGAGTGCATGATGGTCGCGGCGCACAGCGATGACCTCAAGTTCGCCGCGCAGGCCGGACTGCGTACCGGGTTCGTTTCATCGCCCGACGAATTCGGCCCCAATACCGGAGAACTGGAGCCGAAAGTCCCGGTGGATGTGTCGGCCCGAACCTTCACCGAGTTCGCCGGCAAGATGCTGGCGTGAAGACCGCGAGGGCGTCTGAGCGCGCGGCCCCCAAGGACGGTCGGGATGCGCAGTCGGAGTCGACTCGAAGCCCGGTCAGCGTTCAGCTCGGCGCGCCCTTCTCGAAGCATTCCACGCCGGAGGGAATCGGGATCCAGGGCTGCGCCGAGCGGGTCCAGATGTGGCGCGCGGGCCTGAGCCAGCCGGGATCGTCGAAGGTCCCTCCCGCGATCACGCGCATGCCCGGCCGGCGCTCGCCGGTCCAGGTAACCGTGGTGCCGCACTTCGGGCAGAACTCCAGCCGCAGCCAACGGCCGCTTTCGTCCGAACGGTGCTCGTAGACGGCGAGCGGCCCGCCCGAAAACTCCACCTGCTCCAGCCTGAAGAGTATCCCTTCCCCGAACGCGCTGCCGCTGCGCCGCTGGCAGAACTTGCAGTGACACACCGTCGCCGCGACTGGCGCGCCGATTGTCCGGTACCGCACGCTGCCGCACAGGCAGCCGCCTTCGCGGATTTCGTTCATTCCCCCTCCCGAGATTCGCTTTGAAACGTCGCGCAACAACTCCGGTCGAGACTAGAACCTATCTCAAAACCCCCCGACGGTCGCGTTGCGACGAGAAGCGGTCGGATGCGAGGCGGCGCGCGAAGGACAGTAGCTGGGCCTACGGCCGAGCGCGCCAACGACGCAGACGGCCGCTTCTCGTCGCAACCCTTCGGGGCGGGGTCAC